>JALZAV010000036.1 GCA_030948145.1 Candidatus Dormiibacterota bacterium | reverse complement strand
CCGGGTCGGGCCTCTGGCGCTATCGGGCCGAGCTCGCCATCCGGGGCGAGCCGGTCAGCCTCGGCGAAGGCGGGACGCCGCTGCTGGCGCACGAGCGCTGGCTCTTGAAGCTTGAGGGCCTGTCGCCCACCGGCTCGTTCAAAGACCGCGGGGCCGCCACCGCCATCACCGCCGCGCGAGCCGCAGGCGCCACCACGGTGGTCGAGGACTCGTCCGGCAACGCCGGCACCTCGATCGCCGCCTACGCCGCGGCGGCCGGGCTCAAGGCCCGGATCTTCGCGCCGGATGACATCGTCGCCGCCAAGGCGCGGGCGATTCGCGCGCTCGGCGCCGACCTGGTCATGGTGTCAGGCCCTCGCTCGGCCGTCACGGACGCGGCCGTGGTCGCGGCGAAGACCGCCTACGACGTCGGCCATGCCCGCGATGACGCCTTTCTCGAGGGTACGAAGACGATCGCCTATGAATTGTTCGAGGCGCTTGGACCCGACCTGCAGGATGTCGTGACCCCGGTCGGCCAGGGTACCGTGCTCATCGGGCTGGCGCTCGGGTTCGGTGAACTGGTGTCATCCGGACGCCTGGACCGGGCGCCCCGGCTGCATGGCGTGCAGTCCGAGGCCTGCGCCCCACTCGTCCGCGGTGCCGCGATCGGCCGTCCAGCGCCGGTCGTCCGCCAACCATCGATCGCCGATGGCATTCGAATCCCGGAGCCGACCCGGGCGGAACGGAGCTACGCCGCGGTCCGATACAGCGGCGGCCGATGGCTCGCGGTCCCCGAAGACGCGATCGAACGGACCTGGCGCGCCGAGGCGGCGCGCGGGCTGCTGATCGAACCCACCTCGGCCATCGCGCTGGCCGGCGCTCGCGCGCTCAACCTGCCCGCGGGGGCGGTTGTCATCATCACCGGCTCGGGGCTCAAGGCGGTCGACCGCTACTGACGCGCGCGATGCCGCGCGAGGTCTGCGGGATCGTAGGCCAGCGCGAGGCGAGCCCCCCAGAGGTCGACATGGTAGCCGGGGATTCGGCGACGGCCCCGACGAGGACCTGAATCGACGTCCGGCATCGACTTGAGCTCGAGCGCGCGCTCGGGAATGCCTTTGCTTGTGGCCCACGCCCGCAACCGGTCCGGGTCGGCGCTCACGACCTTTCCGTACCAGCCAGGCCCGAATCGGGCGTGTTCCAGGTAGAGGAGCGGAGCGAGCCAGAGCCCACCGGAGGCGGCATGGCGAAACCCATCCGCGCGGCGCTCGAATTTCCGCGGCGTATCAGGCGGCACGCACGACAAACCGCGCCGGATCGAAGGCTTCGAGAGCCATTCGAGAGCGCTTGTGGCGCAGCAGGTCGGCGATCACGATCCCGGTGACGGGCGCCAGCAGGATGCCGTTTCGGAAATGCCCGGTGGCCAGCGTCACGCCATCCCAGCCCGGCACACGGCCGAGCAGGGGAAGCCGGTCGGGAGTGGCCGGGCGCAGGCCAGCCCAGGCCCGCAGGAAGGTCGCACCGGCAAGGCCGGGGGTCAGGCGCGGTACCAGCGCCAGCAATCCGCCGACACCGGCCGCCGTCGGTCTGGCATCGAAGCCAGCCTCTTCCTCGGTGGTGCCGACGTAGGTGAGGCCCTCGACTTTGCTCACGAGGTAGCCCGCATCCGAGAAGACGACTGTTCGCAGCGCGCTTCCTCGAGTCTCCAGCGCAACGATCTGCCCGCGAACCGGGCGCACCGGGATCGGCGTCCGTAACGCCTCGGCCCAGCTCGACGACCACGCGCCGGTCGCAATCACGACTTCCCCGGCCGGCACGGTGTCGCTCCCGGTGCGGATACCCACGACCCGGTCGCCGCTCAGGCAAAGGCCATCGACCGGTGTCCGCTCCCGCAGCACCATGCCGCGATCGACCGCGGCCCGCGTCAAGGCTCGCGCCAGGGCGAGCGGATTGACCTGATGATCGTCCGCGTAGTACAGGGCGGCGCGCACCTCCGGCGTCAGAGCGGGCTCGACCTCCAGCGCGCTCGTCGCGTCGAGCCAGGCGACCGGGATCCCGGCGCGATCCTGCCAGGCCCGGCGTCCTCGCAGCGCATGCTCCTCCAACTCGTCCAGCGCCACCCGGAGCAGGGCCGCCGGGCGAAAACCGATGTCGATGCCGGTCCGATCGTAAAGTTCCGCATTAAGCGCCGGGTAGAGCCGCGCACTCTCGATGGCCAGGTCGGCGAACGGACCCGGGCTGCCACTCTCCGAAAGCGGGATCAGCATGCCGGCCGACGCCTGGGTCGCCTCGGCGCCCACCTCGCCTCGATCGACGAGCATGACGCGGGCACCGGCCCTGGTCAACGCGTGCCCGATCGAGGCCCCGATCGCGCCGGCGCCCACGATCACGACGTCGGGACTCATCTCCCGATCTTAGCGGCGTTTCTCAGTCGATCAAGCGGCGCAAGCGCAGGTCTTCCGTCGATCGCGCTTCCTGGTAGAGGAGGCAGGTCGCCATCTTGCCGATGCACGGCGGGGACGGCCATCGTGCCAGGCCGCGGAACTGGTGAACCTTTCCGTCGACGTGGCAGTCAGCCTGAAAGACCTTGATGAAGGCCTTCTGCTTTCGGATGATCTGCTCTAAATACGGACAGCGCATAGTTAGGAAACGTGATACCGATAGGCTAACACGGGTCCGCGCAGGGAGGGCCGAGCCGAATAGGAATCCACGACCGGGATAACGTTGCCGACGCCGCCTTCCTTGTGCCGGGTCGGGCCGCCCGGGCCGACCGGCTACACTCACGATGCGGCGCGGGTCCGAGACCTCAGCCGTAAGCTCCATGCCCGAAACTGGATTCTGGCGATCTCCATCCATGCTGTCCTGGTGGCGCCGACGCCGCCCACCCGCGTCGCAGCCTCCCCTGCCGGAGCGCCGGCTGGTGTTCGTCCTTGGAGGCGGAGGCAGTCGTGGCGCCTGCACCGTCGGGGTGCTGCGGGCGCTGCTCGAAGCCGGGATCAAGCCGGACGCCGTGGTGGGCTGCAGCTCCGGGGCGTTCAATGCCGTGGCGCTTGCCTCCAAGCCCGACCTCGAGACCATCGCCCAGCTGGCCCTGGTCTGGGCGTCGATCCGCAACCGGGACCTCTTCAACCGCAATCCGCTGCGGATGGCGGTGCGCTACATGCGCAGCCACAACAGTTTCTTCGACAGCCGCTACCTCCGGCGGCTGGCGGCCATGAACCTCCCCCCGACCTTTGAGCGACTGGTACTACCCTGCGCGGTGATCGCCACCAACCTGACGCGGGCGCGCAAGGAGATTTTCACCACCGGCAGCGTGCCGGATGCGGTCGCGGCGTCGTCGGCGATTCCCGGCGTCTTCAACCCCTATCGCATCGGCGACGAGGAATTCGTTGACGGCGCGGTCGCGGAAAACGTGGGGCTGGCGGAAGCGATCCAGCTGGGGGCTACGCATGTGATCGCGATCGACAACAGCACCTCGAATCCCCGCCGGCCCCCGAGCAACAACCTCGCCGGGGTGCTGGCCCAGAGCATCCAGATCATGCTGGCCCAGCGCACCATCGAGGAGTACCAGCGCTATGCAGGCCAGGCCCAGATCAGCCTGCTGGTTCCCAATGTCGAGTTTGGAACCGAGGGGACCGACTTCAGCCAGGTCGAGCGTTTGATCGAGGAGGCCTACGCGCGAACGCGCGCCTTTTTGCAGGGGGGCGGGCTGACCGCGGACGGCCAGGTCACGCCCGGGATCCATGTCATGCTTCCGCAGCGGCGCTCCACGCTCGTTTCACTCGCGCAGTGACGGTCGCCGCGGTCAACCCCAGCCACCGGTGGCGGTGGGCGAGGCGAGCATGGCCGATTGCCATCCTGTTCGCCGCCTGGTTGATCGCCCCGCTCCGGGCGGGATCGCTCTACCCGGGGATGGCCTGTACCGCCCACGCGGACACCGTGTTCCGGCTGCTGTCATCGACCCTGCTCTTCATCCCGGTGGCGGTCGTCCTCCTGCTCCTCGCCCGCTGGATCCGTCGGGCTCGCGCCCGGGGACTGAACGTCTGGACCGTCGGACTGACGGCGTTGGCGATCGGCCTCACCGTGGCCTATCTGGCATTGGGCGGGATCTCGGTAAACGATGGCGAGCGGAGCCTCGCCTGCCCGGCGGCCGGGCCAGGCTTCCAGCCGCTCCACTGCTGGCGGGACGGGAGCACGCTGGAGATGAACGCCTACGGCCAGCGCCCACTCGACCTGGCCGCGGTCGATTCCCTGGCGCGAGCGCTGGCCGCGACCAGGCAGGATGCAGCGCTCTACGAGGCGATCGTGCTCGACACCACGGATCCGCTGATCACCGCCTATTCGAACGCCCGCCTCTTCGTGCTGCAACGCGCGGATCTCACCGGATGGCGTGACCTCTGCCTTTCCGAACATCGCGCCAAGCAGCAGGAGGTGCAATCGCGACGCATCGGGTTCTACCGCTTTAGCGCCCAGCAGTCACCCGCGGTCAATGCCTTCTTCCTCCAGGACACGGGCCGGAATGGCGAGGTCGGCTATGAGGTGGTCGACTTCTTACGCGGGGGTCGAATGCTCCCCTACGTGCGTCCCGACGACCTTCAGCCGGCGGAATCCGCCTACCTCGACCGGGTCGTGAGCGATCTTGCCAGGCTGAATCAGGATCTGGACCGCCAGACCCAGACGCCGTCGCCTGCGGGGGCGCTGACCGCCATGCGCTCGGACTTCGACCGCGTCAAGCTCGAGCTTGGTGTCGCCACCCCGCCACGGCTCGCCGCCTACCGTGACCAGCGGCTCGCTCGCTTCCTCGACAACTATGAACTCATCCTGACTGCCGAGGAGAGCGCGGCGCAGGGGCAGAGCGCGGAGAAGATCCACTCCAGCGCTTACGAGCAGCACCGGCGATTCTATTACCAGGAGCCGCGGGTCACGCGCCTGATCGGATACCTCTACCTGCAGCAACCGGACCAGCGCTTCGGCGACGACGACCTCTCGACGGTAAACTGGGCGGTGTTCTAACCGCGCGCAGGAGGGAGTGGGATGAGCGGAGTACGCGTTCTCGTCGGGACACACAAGGGCGCCTTCGTCCTGAGCTCGGATGCCAGGCGCCAGGACTGGCAGGTGAGTGGCCCCCACTTTGCCGGCTGGGAGGTCTATCACGTGAAGGGCTCGCCAGCCGATCCGAACCGGCTCTATGCATCGCAAAACACCGGCTGGTTCGGCCAGCTGATCCAGCGCTCCGACGATGGCGGCAAGACCTGGGCACCGGTCGGCAACAAGTTCGCCTACGAGGGTGAACCGGGAACCCATCTCTGGTACGACGGCACGCCGCGGCCGTTCGAATTCAAGCGCATCTGGCATCTCGAGCCATCGCTGGATGACCCCGATACGGTCTATGCCGGCGCGGAAGACGCCGCCCTCTTCCGGACGACCGACGGCGGCCAGACCTGGCAGGAACTCTCGAGCCTCCGACAGCACAAGACGGCGCCCTACTGGGCCCCCGGCGCGGGCGGGATGTGTCTGCACACGATCATCCTCGACCCGACTCACCCGGGCCGGATCTTCACCGCGATCTCAGCGGCCGGGGCATTTCGCTCCGATGATGCCGGAGCATCATGGCGTCCAATCAATCAGGGGCTGACCTCGCAGGGCATCCCCGATCCCCGTGCCGAGGTCGGACACTGCGTGCACCGTCTCGCCATGCACCCATCGCGCCCGAATGTCCTATTCATGCAGAAGCACTGGGACGTGATGCGCACCGATGATGCCGGCGATTCCTGGCAGGAGATCAGTGGCAATCTTCCCACCGACTTCGGCTTCCCGATCGACGTCCACCCGCACGAGCCGAACACCGTCTACGTCGTTCCCATCAAGAGCGATTCCGAGCATGTGCCGCCCGACGCCAAACTGCGCGTCTATCGAAGCCGGTCCGGGGGCCAGGAGTGGGAACCGTTGACCAGGGGCCTGCCCCAGCGAGATTGTTACGTCAACGTCCTCCGGGATGCGATGGCGGTCGACTCCCTCGACTCGGCCGGCGTCTACTTCGGAACGACCGGGGGGCAGGTCTACGCCTCGGCCGATTCCGGAGACAGCTGGACACCGATCGTGCGTGACCTTCCCAAGGTGCTCTCGGTCGAGGTTCAGACGCTGGCGTGATCCGGGTCTTGTTGCCGACCCACCTGCGAAAGCTGGCGCAGGTCGATGGCGAGGTCCGGGTGGAACCCGAGGGTGAGGCGACGCAGCGTTCGGTGCTCGACGCGCTGGAGTCACGCTATCCGATGTTGCGGGGAACGATCCGGGACCAGGTTAGCCTTCAGCGGCGGCCCTTCATTCGGTTCTTCGCCTGTGAGGAGGATCTGTCCAACGAATCTCCCGAGGCGCCCGTGCCGGAGGCAGTCGCCAGCGGCGCGGAGCCATTCATGGTCGTCGGCGCCATGGCGGGTGGCTAGGAGCGGGACAGACTAGACCCGCGCCAGCCGCATCGGCGGCGCCTTGGTCTCGTCGTACAGGATCCGCCGCACGGTATCGAGCCAGCGGGTATCGCCGTGGTCGGCCCGCCAGAGCCAGTACTCGCTTCCCCAGAGCAACACTGTGCTGTACCCGGCGTCTGCGAGGTTGTTGAAGATGCTCCGGATCGCGGCTGGGCTGGTGCTCTTCGGATTTGTATAAGTGTCCTTCGATGCCTCCCACGGTTCGGCCTGGGCCTCCGTGATCCAGGCTTGCTTGCCCTGGGATCCGGCCAGACCACGTAGCGAAGCCAGCCGGTCCGGCCAGTTACTATCGGCCCGGCTGAGGCGATTCTGCCCGAGGAAGCGATACCCGATCGCGGTGTAGACGTCCAGGCCGAGGATGTCGCCCTTCTCGAGCACGGCGAGGCTGTCGTGCTCGGCACCGTCCGCTTGAAACCCAAGCAGCTCCCGGACGTCGAACGGGTGGCGGGCCGAGGCCTGGTCGAAGAGGAGGTTGAAGTGGCTGAAGGCGTTGACGATCACCGGTCGATGATGCTCGTCGAGGCGCCGGACGGTGGCGATCTCCCCGGAGAGGAAGCCGGCGTCGATCCAGAGCCGGTTCGGACCGGAGCGATTGAAGGGCTCGTTCTCAACCTGCCAGGCGATCAGCGCCCGGTTGTCCCGGTAACGAAAGACGGTGTCGGCGATGAATGCCATGCTCGCATCCGCGATCGTGGGGTCGGCGGCGGCGTCCCCGCCGTCCTTGACCGGAACCGAACTGAGGCCGGACGGGATATAGAACTCGGGCCAGCCGAGCGCTTTCATCCCGACCGTCAACGCGATCGGCTGCTTCGACCGCGCCGCCTCCTGCATGAGCCAGTCGAGCTGGCTGTAGCCGTCCTGCTCGATCTGGTTCCAGTAGGCGCTCAGCCGGATGACTCGGAAGTGCATCGCCTCGAGGCGGCGGAAGGCCGACCGGTATTCCATGCCAAGCGCTTCCGCCCGCCGCGGGCTGTAGCTGATGCCGACCTGCACCGGAGCGGTGTTGGCATGCGCGGTGGCCTTCGCGGGCGAGAAGAGGCGCAGCGGCGCGATCGCCAGGAAGGGGATGAGCAGCGCAATCGCCAGCGACGGGACCCGCCGGCGCAGGATCATGGACCGCAGCTTGGGTAAGGTCATGGCGGGACGCGATTGGACGGCGTCCGTCCTTCGCTGCTGATGTCACGCTGGTCCGTACTGTTTCTTGCACTTGCAGGGCCGATGTAAAGACTTCGCTACGATTGGCGAGTGGCAGTCGTCGAGAAACCGATCGGGCTCTGGCTCGACGGCGCAGAGGTCCCGACCCGGGCCGGCGCGCTCAAGGTCATCAGTCCGTTCAACGGCGAGCTCGTCGCGGAGGTGGGCCAGGCGGGTCCCGCGGACCTGGAGGCCGCCATCGCCTCGGCTCGCCGGACCTTCGACACCGTGATGCGCCGGATGCCGGCGCACGAGAAGGCCCGCATCCTGCGTAGGACCTCAGACCTGATCGCCGAACGAAAGGAGGACTTCGCGCGGACGATCGCGCTCGAGGCCGGCAAGCCAATCCGAGACGCTCGGGCCGAGGTGATGCGCTCGGTCCAGGTCTTCCTCTTTGCCGCGGAGCAGATCAAGTCGATGACCGGCGAGGCGCTTCCGATGGATGCCGCACTCAACGGCGAACAGCGCTGGGGCCTGGTCATCCGGCAGCCGATTGGGGTCGTGGCCGCCATCAGCCCTTTCAACTTTCCGCTGAACCTGGTCAGCCACAAGGTTGCCCCGGCACTCGCGGGCGGCAACACCGTCGTTGTCAAGCCGGCGAGCAAGACTCCGATCTCGGCCCTCAAGCTGGCCCGCACGCTGACCGATGCGGGCCTGCCGAACGGCGCGTTGAACGTGGTCGTCGGCAGCGGCGGCACGATCGGCGACCCGCTCGTGCGCGATCCGCGCATCAACAAGGTCAGCTTCACGGGAAGCATGGAAGTCGGCGAGCAACTGCTCAAGGCGGCCGGCCTGAAACGCGTCACGCTCGAGCTGGGCTCGAACTCTCCGAACATCATTTGCGACGACGCAGACCTCGAGCTGGCGGCCACCGCGATGGTGCGCGCCGCGTTCGCCTATGCGGGCCAGGTCTGCATCTCAGCGCAACGGCTCTACGTGCAGCGCCCGGTGCTCGACCGGTTCCTCGAGTGCTTCATTCCGAAGGTGCGGGCTCTTAAGCTGGGCGATCCGCTCGACGAATCGACCGACCTCGGGCCGCTGATCGACGAGAGTGCCATCGAGCGGACGATTGCCTGGGTGAGCGAAGCTCGTCAGAGCGGCGCGACGGTCGCGACCGGTGGGACAAAGCGCGACCACTTCGTCGAGCCGACCGTCCTGGTGAACCCGAAGCACGATCTGAAGGTGATCCTTCAGGAGGTCTTTGCGCCTGTGATCTCCGTGTTGCCCTTCGATGATGACGACGAGGCAATCGAGAAGGCCAACGACTCCATCTATGGTCTACAGGCGGGGGTCTTCACCACGAACATCGATCGCGCGCTGCGATTTGGACGTGAGCTCGCAGTGGGCGGCGTCTGGATCAACGAGTCATCCATCTACCGCCAGGACAACTACCCGTACGGCGGCATCAAATCGAGTGGACTCGGACGCGAGGGCGTGAAGTACGCGATCGAGGAGATGACCGAGATGAAATTCATCGGCATCCAGACCAGGCCGGCACCCGTGGTGGAGAAGCAATCAAAAAAAAGCGAGGGCTGACCGCGGAGAGCTTGCAGGCGAAGTTTCGTGGGAACCGTCCGCTGCTCGGCGGTCACCGCGGCAACGCGGACGAGTGTCCCGAGAACACGCTCGCCTCGTTCCGTTCCGCGATCGAGCTCGGCGTCGATCTGGTGGAATGCGACGTCCACCTATCGGACGACCGGCAGCTGGCCGTCATCCACGACCACCTGATCGAGCGCACGACGAACGGGACCGGGCTGGTGCGCGACTATACGATGGCTGAGCTGAAGGCGTTCGATGCAGGCAGCTGGAAAGACCCGCGCTTTGCGGGTGAGACGATCCCAAGCCTGCCCGAGGTGCTCGAGCTGGCGAAGGGCAAGGTGGGCGTCGCGATCGAGATCAAGAACTTACCCCTTCCCTACGAGGGCATAGAGGAGCGCGTGGTGGAAGCGGTTGGCGCCGCCGACATGGTCGAGGAGGTGGTCATCATTTCCTTCGACCACCGAAGCGTAAAGCGGGTGCGCCAGCTCGAGCCGGGCATCATGACGGGCGTGCTGGAGGCCTCACGCCCGGTCGACCCGCTGCGGGTGATGGCTGATGCCGGCGCGGAGGTCTTCTGCCCCCATTGGGCCGCGATCGACCCCGATACGGCGCAACTGCTGCATCAGGCCGGCAAACTGCTCGGCGTCTGGACGGTCGATGATCCATTCGCCCTGGCCTGGTCGCGTGCGCTCCCCGCGAACGCGATCTACACGAACAAGCCGAGGGAGATCCGGCCCTAGTCCTGTGACCCGGTACTCCCCAGACAGGGTCCGACGGTTCTACGACCACTACGGCGAGGCAGAATGGGGTCGATTCGACCGCAATGTCGCGAGCCGGGTCGGCCTCGAGATCCATACGCGGTTTTTGCGGCGCTGGGTGCACTCAGGGGACCGAGTGCTCGAGGCGGGTGCCGGCCCTGGCCGCTTCACGATCGAGCTCGCCGAGCTCGGCACGCGAATCGTGGTCGGGGATATCTCTCCGCAACAGCTGGCCCTCAACGCAGAGAAGGTTGCGGCCTCCGGGCGTGAGGATGCGGTCGAGGCCCGGCGAGTGCTCGACATCGTGGACCTGAGTCAATTCCGGCCATCGTCCTTTGACGTGGTTACCGCATACGGCGGTCCCCTCAGCTACGTCTTCGACCGAGTCGCGGACGCCCTAACCCAGCTTCTCCGCGTGGTTCGACCTGGCGGCATCGTGCTGTTCAGCGTGATGAGCCGCTGGGGTTCACTGCACCAGTTTCTCGACGGCGTCATCTACGAGGTCGCACATGGGTCAGCTGGAGACTTCCAGCACCTGGTCGAGACTGGCGATCAGCTCGGGGAGGCTGCGCGATCGACTGCCATTGACCTTCCTCACGAGATGCATCTCTTCACCTGGGCTGAGTTGCAGCATCTGCTGGCCACCCAGCCGTGTCGCGTGGTGGATGTCTCAGCTGCCAATTTTCTTTCGGTTAGATCCGACAAAGCGCTCGACGGCCTGCTGGGAGCCGCGTGGGAGCGATTTCTCGATTGGGAAGAGCAAGCCTGCCGGGAGCCGGGCGCGATCGATGCCGGCACCCACATCCTCGTCGCACTCGAGAAGACCCCCGACTCTACTTAAAGGCGGGGATACCCGTGATCTCTTCGCCGACGGCCAGCATGTGGATCTCGCTCGTCCCCTCATAGGTAAGAACCGTCTCGAGATTGGCCATGTGGCGCATCACGGGGTACTCGAGACTGATCCCGTTGCCGCCCAGGATGCTGCGCGCGTCTCGCGCGATCGTCAAGGCCTCGCGAACGTTGTTCAGCTTCGCCATCGAAATCTGGGTCGCGGTGGCCTTCCCCTCGTCCTTGAGCCGGCCCAGTTGGAGCGCGAGGAGCTGCCCCTTGGTGATCTCGGTCAGCATGTTGACCAGCTTTTCCTGCGTCAGCTGGTAGCCCGCGATCGGCTTGTCGAACTGGACCCGTGCTTTTGCGTAGTCGAGCGCACTCTGGTAACAGGCGATGGCGGCGCCCAGCACGCCCCAGACGATCCCGAAGCGCGCCTCATTCAGACAGGACAGTGGACCCTTGAGGCCCCTGGCGCCGGGCAGCTCGTTGGCAGCGGGGATCCGGCAATCGTCAAGGATCAGTTCCGAAGTCACCGAGGCGCGCATCGACAGCTTGTGATGGATTTGGCGTGCCTCGAAACCCTTCGTTCCCTTTTCCACCAAAAAGCCCCGGATGCCCTCGTCAGTCCGGGCCCAGACGATGGCAAGGTCGGCCACGTTTCCGTTCGTGATCCAGCGCTTCGTGCCGTTCAGGACCCAGTCGCTCCCGTCGCGGCGGGCACGGCTCGCCATCCCGGCGGGATTCGAGCCGAATTCCGGCTCTGTGAGGCCGAAGCAGCCGATCACCTCGCCCTTTGCCATCCCTGGCAGCCAGCGAGCCTTCTGTTCCTCCGACCCGTAGCGGTTGATCGGAAACATGCAAAGCGACCCCTGCACCGAGACGAAGCTGCGCAGCCCGCTGTCACCGCGCTCCAATTCCTGGCAGGCAAGCCCATACATGACGTTGGAGAGCCCGGCCGCGCCGTAGCCGTGCAGGTGCATACCGAAGACCCCCAGCTTCGCCAGCTCAGGAACCAGGTCAGCCGGAAACGTGCCCCGCTCGTAGTGCTCGGCGACAACCGGCAGAAAGCGCTGGTCGACGAAGCGCCCGATCGTCGACCGGACGAGCCGCTCCTCCTCGTTCAACAGGTCGTCGACGCGATAAAAATCAGTAAGGGGGGGCAACGCGCCCTCATTGTATAGAGTGGCTGGAGCCTCCATGCCCCTTACGATCGGCTATCAAGGCGAGCCCGGCGCGTACTCCGAAGAGGCCCTCCACGCGAGCTATCCCGCGGCCGAATCGGTCGCGTTGCGCACGCTCCGCCATGTCTTTCACCGGGTGGCCGACCATACCCTGGACCTGGCGTTGGTTCCCATTGAGAACTCCCAGGCAGGTAGCGTGCTCGAGACCTACGACCTGCTCCTCGAGTACCGGGTGATGGTCGTCGGCGAGGTAGCGCTGCAGGTCGACCACTGCTTGCTGGCGTTACCGGCGAGCGACCGGATCGAGCTCAAGCGCGTGCTCTCGCACCCGCAGGCGCTGGCTCAGTGCGAAGCCTTTACCGTGCGGGAGCGCCTCGAGCCGGTCCCGGTCTACGACACAGCCGGGGCGGCGCGCATCGTGCAAGCCGACGGTCGCGCGGACCAGGCGGCCATCGCCAGCCGGCGCGCGGCGGAGCTGTACGGACTGAAGATCCTCGCGGAGCGGTTGCAGACCGTCCAGGAGAACATCACGCGCTTCTTCCTGGTAAGCCGGCGCGGCCCAGGGCGGCCCAAACCACCGCGGCTGAAGCGCAAATCGCTTGGCTGGAAGACCTCGCTGGTCTGCGCGGTTCGAAACGAGCCAGGGGCCCTCTTCGCCCTGCTCGCCTGCTTCAACCAGGCCGGCGTCAACCTGTCAAAGCTGGAGTCGCGCCCCCGCCGCGAGCCACCCTGGGAATATGTCTTCTACCTCGACCTCGACGGCCGCCGCTCCGATAAACCCGTGGCTGCCTCGATCCGGGCTGCGCGCCGGGTCACGACCTTCCTGGAAGTGCTGGGAACCTACCCGCGAGCCCTGCCGGCTCCGGTCCCACCGCGACGCCGTAAAGTCAAGCAAGTTCGACGCAGTGGTTGAGCATGGGTGCCACCTATCATGGATTAAGCGTGTATGGAAAATCCGCTCTCACTGACGCACTTCTACCTGCGCAACAAGCGCAAGATCCTTCCGGTCATCGGAATCCTTGCGCTGGCGATCCTGGGCGTCGTGGTCACCGACTCGCTGCTGGCCTCGGCGAAAGAGACCGCATACGCCACCTACGGTAGCTACCAAAAGCTGATCCTGGTCGCCCCCAAGGCGACCAGGGACCAGGACCTCGCGAACCCGCTGCAGACATCGTTGTCGCACCTGCGCGACGTCCAGTCTCAGCTCAATAACCTGGACGGGCCGGGCGGCATCTCCTCCTACTACAACGCGGTGACCGCCCTTCCAGCGCAGGTCCGGGCACAGCTCCCGCTGGTGCAGCAGTTAGAGATCGATGCCGGCAACGCCCGCTACTATGCCGCCCGCCTGCGCGGCGACCTGGTTCCTCTCGGCGACCTGATCGTCAGGGTTCAGCGACTGCAGTCAGAGGAGAAGGCCTTCACCCAGCTGGAACAGCAGCTGGCTGCCAACCCCACCGATCCGACGCCGCTGCTCACCTACATTCAACAGCACCAGACAATCCTCCACTCGGTGCTGCCCGACATGGCCCAGATCGGGCGCCTCCAACTGGCGGCGGCTGCGGCCTCGGCCGACTCGAGCGGGCTGCAGCAATCGCTGATCAACATGGGCCGTGACAGCGCCGCCCTGAACAATGCTGGAGCCGCGATCTCGAATCTGCCGGTGCCACCTTCGCCCAGCGGCGCCATCGATCAGTTCAAGCAGGCACTCGACGGCCTGACCGCCAGCCTCGGCTCCTTCGAGGCCCCCCAACCCGGGCTCGACCAACTGCAAGCGGCAAGCGCGAAGTTGGCGGGCGCCGACTTCGTCCGACGTGACGCGTACTCCAATCTCGACATCAACCTACTGGCAGGTAATGCCCAGTTCGATCTCTACGGCGTCGATCGCAGCGGCATGCAGCGCCTGCTCGCCCTGTACCAGGACCGACTGATCGCCGGCCGCCTTCCCAGCGCGAATGTCAATGAAATCGCGATTTCGGAAGAGGTGGCGCGTGCCAGGAACGTCGGCGTCGGCGGAAAGGTCGGCAATAACATCGACGAACTGGATCGGCTGCCGGACACATTTACAGTGGTCGGCATCCTGCGCGGCCCAACGCGGATCGGGGTAATCCCGGTCGAGTACATGACCCAGCATTATCTTTTCGAGCGCCGCTACCAGGGCCTCGTGGTTGTGCCAAAGGCCGGCCAGGAGCAGCAGGTCCACCAGCAGATGGTGCGGCTGATCGGCAACCAGCCGTTCCGGCTCTTTGACTGGCCGTACATCAAGGGCAAGATCGATAGCCTGATCGCGAATCTCGACACGATCAACAAGTTCCTGATCATCCTGGTGACGGTCGTCCTCTCCCTCGTGGTCGGGCTGCTGAACAACCTGTTCTTCCGACAGCGGATGAATGAGTTCGGCCTGCTCGCCGCGATCGGCTACAGCCGCTGGGGCTTGATCATGCGGGTCGCCTGGGAATCGCTCGGGGTGACGCTTGCCGCCTGGATCCTCGGGGTGGGGCTCGGTGTGGCAGTGCTCGGCTGGTTCAACAGCATCTTCATCGTGCCCCATGGCCTGCTGATGAATGTCTTCAACTGGAACCTTTTGATCACGCATACGCTTCCAATCCCGCTGATGGTGTTCGTCTTCGGAATGGGCACGGTGGCCTGGCAATTGCTGCGGCTCGATCCCATCTCGATCATCGAGCGGAGAGATTGATGCTGCGGGCCCAGGACCTCGTGCTCGACTACCGAAGCGGCGCCTCGGTCGCCCATGCGGTCAACACGGTCTCGCTAGCGATCGAGAGCGGCAGCTTCGTCGGCCTGATCGGGCCGTCAGGTTCCGGCAAGAGCTCGTTGATGTACCTGCTGTCGGGACTGAAGCCGCCAACCCGGGGGAGCGTAACGTTCGAGGGCATGGAATACGGGGCGATGTCGACCCCGGGCCTGATGCGGCTCCGCCGGCGCCGCTTCGGCTTCGTCTTCCAGCAGCACTTTCTCGTCAACTACCTCAGCGCGCTGGAGAACGTCATGGTCGGTGCCGTGAAGCGGGACCACGAGACGGCCGCGTACGCGCAGGAGTTGCTTCGCCGCGTGGGGCTGGCCGACAAGATGCGCAAGCGCCCCTACGAGCTGTCGATCGGCGAGCGGCAACGGGTTGCAGTGGCGCGGGCGATGGTGCACCGGCCGGCAGTCGTGTTCGCCGACGAGCCAACCGCCTCCCTCGACCAGGCTAGCGGTCGCGAGGTCATCAACCTGCTGGCGGAGTACCGCAGCCTGGGCCAGGGCAGCGTTGTGGTGGTCACCCACGACCCGGCGATGCTGACCGGCGCGGACCGCGTCCTGCAGATGCGCGACGGGCAGTTGAACTAGGCCGGAACGCCCGCCAGGCCGAGCGGCTCCGCGTTCCCTTTGAGCGCGTCGATCACGACCTGGATGTGTTCGTCCAGGGGGACGCCCAGGGCCTCCGTGCCGCTGAAGATCTGTTCCCGGTGGACGCCGCGGGCGAAGGCCTTGTCCTTGAACTTCTTCTTGACCGAGGCGACGTCTACGTCGGCGACCGCCTTGCTCGGCCGCACCAGCGCTACCGCGGCAACGAAGCCGACCAGTTCGTCGGCCGCGTAGAGGACCTTCTGCATCGGTGTCGTCCGGGGCGCGTCGGCATAGTCGGCGTGGGAGAGGACCGTGTACCAGATCTCCTCCGGCCAGCCACGCTCCTTCAGGATCGCCGCGCCTTTGACGGCGTGCTGGCCGACCTCGGGATATCGCTCGAAGTCGAAGTCATGGAGCAGCCCGGCGATCCCCCAGGTCTCCGGATCGCCACCGTAGCGGGGGGCGTAGGCCCGCATCGCCGCCTCGACGCCCAGCCCGTGCTTGATCAGGTGCGGGATGGTGGTGAACTCGTTCAACGTCGCCCAGGCCTCGGCGCGGGTGCTTGGCATGGCTTCGGAGTGTATCAAGCGGGGGACGTCCATTCGGCCTATTGACGGTAATTTGGGGTCGGCCTACGCTCAATCCAGGAGGTTTTGGAATGGCACGGCACATGCACCACTGGCTCGACATGGCGGAAGCGGTGCTGATCATCGGGATCCTGCTGGGCATCGCCTGGCTCACCTGGCAGGCATTCACGCAGGCCTACACCCCGGTCTTCAACCTGCTCAACCGATTCGGCAGCTGAGCTCGGTCCGCCGGACATCCCTACTTATAATTCGGGGCGGGGGTGTAGCTCAGTGGTAGAGCACCTGCCTTTTAAGCAGGGTGTCGAGAGTTCGATCCTCTCCGCCCCTATTTCGAATATGTAGTAGTTCGGCTGAGGTGTCCCATTGGGCCTTCGGCTGATGTGTCCCACGCCTTCGGTTGATCTGTCACAGCTACTTCGGCTGATGTGTCTCACTTTCCCTCATGAGGGAATTGAGCGTGACTGAACAGCGGTACCAGGCAGTTTTGGCGGTGATCTCGGAGGGGTTGGCGGTGATGCAGGCGGCGAGTCAGCGAGGTGTGAGCCGACGGACGGTTCACCGCTGGTTGGCCCGGTATGAGGCGCAGGGGCTGGAGGGTCTGCCCGATCGCTCCCATCGGCCGGAGCGGTGTCCTCACCAGATGCCGGCCGAGGTCGAAGTCCGGGTGCTCGAGATGCGGCGGGCGCACCGGTGGTGCGCGCCGGCGTGATCGACCCGGTCAAGCGCCACCGCCGCAAGGAGATGTGGAAGCGCTGGGAGCGCGGCGGGCCGATGGAGCTGTGGCAGATGGACCTGGTGGGCGGCTTCCTGCTCGCCGACGGCAGCTCGGCCAAGGCGCTGACCGGCGTCGACGACCACGCCCGCTTCTGCGTTTCGGCACGGTTAATGCCGCGGGAGCGAACCCAGTTTGTCTGCGATGGTTTCGTGGCTGCGAGGCGAGCGCACGGCGTGCCCCAGCAGGTCCTCACCGACAACGGCAAGGTGTTCACCGGGAAATACTCCCAGCCTCCGGTGGACGTGCTCTTCGATCGCCTCTGCCGAGAGAACGGGATCGACCACCTGCTGACGCAGCCCCGCTCGCCCACCACAACCGGCAAGATCGAGCGCTTTCATCGCACTCTGCGGATCGAGTTCGACACCCGCCGTGCTTTCGCGAGCCTGGCTCTGGCCCAACAGGCGCTGGACGAGTGGGTGACCTACTACAACACCCAGCGGCCGACCAGGCACTGGGTGACGCGGCCCCCCTGAGCCGCTTCCACGCCGCCGCACGCACCGTCGAGGAGCCGACTCCTCAGCCCGACCGCACTGGCGAGCACTGGGTCACCCGCAAGGTGAGTACCGTTGGCGTCGTCTGCGTCGGCTACCAGCAGGTTTGCATCGGCCAGAGCTATGCCGGCAGCGCTTGCAATGTCCTGGTCACCGACGGAACGCTGCAGTATTGGGTGGGCAACGAGCTGGTCAAGACCGTGGCCCGGCAAACCAAGGGAGAGATCCGCAAGAAGCACGCCGACGGAACGGCGCCGACGAGGGCTAAAGAGTGAGACACTTCAACCGAAGTACGTTTGCGACAGATCAACCGAAGGTGCTCACCCCTATTTTCCTTTACCAGCCGGCCGCGTCAATCCTGCACCACTTCAGTAGCGAAGGGATGCTTTGAGCTTTGCTGGGAGGAGAAGCGTCGGCGCGGACGGGTCCACGATATAGACATCAGCATCGTCCGAGCCACCCACGAAGCCGAATCCGATCGCGACCCGCCTGCCCCCGGGTTCCGCGATCATCCCACCGTACGGGAGCCCATGAGAACTGGAGGTCCACAGGATGCGGCCACTACGCCAGTCCACCAGCACCACGTCATTCGTCGTCTTAGCGCCAACGAGGAGCGAGCCATCCCCCGAAAATCCAAGTGGAGTGACTCCCGGGACGGACCCGAGACTGGCTCCGTCACCGGTTCGCCGTATCGTCGTGAGCATATTCCCGGCACTCGACTGTCCGGCCTCCGCCACCGTCATCCCGTCGGCCGACACTGCGCCGATCGCTTCGTTGATGAGGCGGGTCACTCTGCCTGTGGACAGCCGGATGATCCAGACCGGCCTCGCGGCCGGATATTGCGAGATGCCGTTGTATGTTCCGACAATGGCCACGTCGGCTGCAGGATTGGCGGCCATGACCGGGTAAGAGGCTTGATCTTGGTAAATACCGAATGTCTGCGAAACGGTGCGGGGTGTCGCCCCCGGGGCGGCTGCCTGCAAGGTTAAGGCAAAACCGGATTGCGGGGCCAATGGCTCGGCCCTCCAAAGCCGGCCGTCGCCTGACCAGACCGCCGATATGTCCTTGGTCGGCCATGGGAACGCCCCGACAACCCGACCCGCGCGGTCATATACCGTGGCCCCGGCAACGAACCGCGACCCATCTGGCGACTGCGACCAGGGAACGAACTGGCCGATTGGCGTGCCGACGATGCCGCTGTGGAGGCCATCCCAGGTGATCGCTCGCAAGTGGTCGTCGCCAAAAACCTGGAACATCAGCACGGGGGTACTCGCCGGAAGGACCAGCGCCGCATCGGATACGGGCTGCCGCTTCAGCGCGCCAATGGTGGTTGACGTGGGTGTCACACGGACGGTCGGTGTTGGGCTGGTGCTGGCTGGTTGGCTGCTACAAGCCACCAGGCCAAGCAGGCTTGTACATGCCACGGCAAGGCGTCGCACGCGGTAAGTGTAGACACAGTGCCGACACCGGGAACGGGGGCGCACCATGGCAAACCCACACACCATAACAGTGGCCTTTTCGCTTAGCCTCCCAAGCTCGGAGCTACAGCGCAGAAGCCCCGCTACCTTTTAAGCAGGGCGTCGAGAGTTCGATCCTCTCCGCCCTACACGCTCGGAATGGCGCTATCGCACAACGACCGTCGTTCCCACCGGGGCCCACTTGTACAGGAAGGCCATGGTGCTCAGCGGGACGTTGACGCAGCCGTGAGTCCCATTCGTAAGGTTCGAGCCCGGGCCGTAGTTGGTCCGCCAGGGAGCGTCGTGGATGAAGTAGCCGTCGTCCTGGTAGAGCATTGCGTAGTTGGTCCAGGCGCTGGCGTACCAGTAAGGGCTGCTCTTCGGCCAAGGCGATACGAACTTGTAGGGCGCGTACTTGGCCATGATGTGGAAGGTACCCGGGAGTGTCGGCAGGGCTGGCCGGCCGGTGGCGACAACCGTTGTTGCCACGACCTTCCCGTTCTCGTAGGCGCTGAGGCTTTGCGTCGCCAGTGAGACCACGATGAGCTTCCCGTCGGCATTTGGCGCTGGAGCCGAACTGGGTGTGGGCGCGGTCGGGCGTGCCGATGCCGTCGGTTGCGGTATGGCTGCGTCCGCAGTGGCGGTCGGCGCAGGCGCGGCGGCGGTGGCTGACGACGTTGGGGCTGCCGCAACCGGATCCGACGTCGGCTGGTAGCTCGCCGACGTGCTGGCCGTTGAAAGTGATGCACCGGCTGGCGACGCTGTGGCCGCGCTGGTCAACAGGCTATTGAGGAAGATGCCGCCGATAAGTGCGAAAAGAATGAACGCGCTGATAGTTGATCCAACCCGGATCAGGGCTCGCTTGGTCATTCGCTTCCCTTCTTGCGTGCGATCGGTCGACTACACGGGGGAAACGCCCGCTTGTTGGGTAAAGTTATCCGTAACTTTCCGCAATCTCAGCCGTTATCAGCGGCTCTTCGCTGGTTATGCCAATCCCTAAACGCAGGTCGGCGGCACCGTGCCGACGAGCCAGCCTCACCGAGGAGGATGACGTCTCCTTCGCTCCCTTGGAGGGGTTCTCGTCAACCCAAACAAGAAAGGCAGCGTCAGGTACGGTGGCGTGGATGCACCCGGGCCTCGACGGCTGAGATCGCGAGACGGGTGCGTTCGGGGCTTTCTGGGCGTTTGTCTGCGTTAACTACTCCTTGACTGAGCCGCGTGGCCCTGCTAGCGTTTGGGCGCTGGTCTCGACTACGACCAACCAATGGAGGGAGCCTATGAAGCGGGGAATCTTGAGTATGCGCACGCGCGTCGTCG
>JALZAV010000104.1 GCA_030948145.1 Candidatus Dormiibacterota bacterium | reverse complement strand
CGATCCTGACGAACCTCGAGGACCGAGACATCTTCTTTATCGACGAGATCCACCGCCTGGCCCGCCCGGTCGAGGAGTCGCTCTACCCGGCGATGGAGGATTTCAAGTTCGACTTCGTCAGCGGCAAAGGTGCCGGCGCCCAGACCTTCCGGCTCCAGCTGCCCCGCTTCACGGTGATCGGGGCGACCACCCGTCAGGGCATGCTCTCCGCCCCGCTACGCGACCGCTTTGGCGCGGTTTATCCCCTCTACTTCTATGACGTCGACGACCTCTTCGAGATCGTGGTCCGGTCGGCCAAGCTCCTCAAGGTATCGGCGGACGATGCGGGGGCCCGGCTGATCGCCAGCCGCGCGCGCGGCACTCCGCGGGTGGCGAACCGGCTGCTCCGCCGCGTCCGAGACTTCGCCCAGGTCCGCGCTGAGGGCCGGATCGACGAGCCGATCGCGCTCGAGGCGCTCGCCATGCTCGAGGTCGACGAGCTCGGCCTCGATATCGTCGACCGCCGGATCCTGCGCACGATCGTCGAGAAGTACGATGGCGGTCCGGTCGGGTTGGAGACGGTCGCGGTCTCGGTCTCTGAGGACCCGGAAACCGTGGAAGACGTCTACGAGCCATTCCTGATGCAACTGGGATTTCTCGCCCGGACACCGCGCGGGCGGGTCGCCACGAAGCTCGCCTACGAGCATCTCGGCCTGGTCAAGGCCGGCAATCCGGCAGCCCCCGCAAGCGACCAGCCTCGATTGTTTTGACCCCGCCGCGGCATCAGGCCGCGCAGATCGGGGGACTGGTGGTTACCACGTTCTGTGCGTCCTTTTCCCTGTTTCTGTTCAGCGCCACGCTGCCGATCTACCTCTACCGAGACCACGGGTTTTCGCTCGAGGCGGTCGGGGAGCTGGTCGGCTTTGCCTTTGTCGTCCAGGTTGTGATGACACTCTTCGCCGGTCCATTGATCGACCGCCGCGGCGCCCGGCTCGCGATCCGCCTTGGCCCGGCCTTCTACGGGGTCGCTGCCGGCCTCTTCCTCGCCACCGCCGCCGGGCCGGCGATCGCGCTCGCCCGGGCCCTGCAGGGAATCGGGGCGGCGATGATCATTCCGGCCGCGTTTGCCCTGCTTCCCACGCTGGTGTCTGAACGCCGGCGCGGGACCGCCCTGGGGGCATTCGGCGCCACCAGCACCATCGCCCTCGCGATCGGTCCGCCGGTTGGCCTGTTCCTGCTGCGGCGCGGGTCCCTGGTGCTGTTTGGAACCGCGCTGGCCATCGCCGGCCTCGCCTTTGCCTGCAGCTGGATCCTCGGGTCGAGCGCCCCGGCGACGCCGCGCGGCCGGCTGTTTACTTATCGCGCGAGTTGGACGCCGCTCCTGCTGGTCACCTTCCTGACCGTCGTCTACTGGGGCGTTGTCACCGCATTCCTCCCAATCCATGTGCCACGAGTCCAGCTCACGAACGTGGGCTGGTTCTTTACGGCCGACGCGCTCGCCGTCCTCGCGCTTCGGGTCCCGACCGGATTTCTCGCCGATCGCTTCGGGCCGCGCTGGCTTCTCGCCGCAGGGATCGTCGTGACGTGCGCCGGCATCGTCCTCTTGCTGACGCCTCCTTCGTTGCTGACGCTCGTACTCGCCGGGATTGGAACCGGGTTCGGCGCCGCCCTGCTACTTCCACCAATTCTGTTGGAGCTGACAAAACGCAGCGATGAAGGCGACCGGGGCACCGCGATGGCCCTCTATTCGCTGAGCTTTTCGGCCGCGGTCGGCGTTGGCAGCCTGGCCGCTGCCCCGCTCGTGGCGCGGGCCGGATTCGGGACGGCCTTGATCGTCAGCACCGTCGCCTGCCTGGTCGCCGCCCCGATCGTCATGATGAGCGTCGGCACCAGTGCGGACCACTGATTTCGACTACGACCTGCCCGCCGAGCTGATCGCGCAGCATCCTCCGGCGGAGCGGGATGCGGCGCGCATGCTCGTGGTCGATCCACAGCAGGACCGCCTGGCTCACGCCTTGGTGCGCGACCTGCCCGACCTGCTCGCACCCGGCGATCTCCTGGTCCTGAACGACACCCGTGTCCTCCCCGCCCGGCTCCGCGGCGCGCGTGAGGGTGGGGGAGCGGCCGAAGTCCTGCTGCTCCGGCCGTCCGGACATGACGGGCTCTGGGAAGCCTTGATCCGGCCGGGCCGCCGGCTGGGCGAGGGCGCGCGCATCCGCTTCAGTGGAACGTCCCTGACCGCGACCGTCGAACGCAAGGACGGCGAGACCGCGCAGGTCAGGCTGGCAGGCGACCCCGACCCCCTGGCGGAGGTGCGACGGATCGGCGAGATGCCGACCCCGCCGTACATCAAGCAGCGGCTGCAGGCGACCGAGCGGTACCAGACGGTCTTCAGCAGGGTCGAGGGCTCCGCGGCGGCCCCTACCGCGGGCCTTCATTTCACCGAGGACCTGCTGGCGAGGATCGCCGGTCGCGGCGTCGAGATCGCCACCGTGACCCTCCACGTCGGCCTGGATACCTTCCGGCCGGTTCGGGTCGCGGATCCGACCCAGCACCATATCCATCGCGAGTGGTACCAGGTAGGTGAGGCGGCCGCCGATGCGATCGGGCGCACCCGGCGCCGTGCGGGCCGGGTGGTGGCGGTGGGGACCACCTGCGTCCGGGTGCTGGAAACGGCCGCCGGTAATGGCGGGGTGAGCCCTGGTGAGGGGTGGACCGAGCTCCTGATCCTGCCGGGACATCGCTTTCGCGCCGTCGATGCCCTCCTGACGAACTTCCACCTGCCGAAGAGCACGCTGTTGATGCTCGTCTGCGCCTTCGCCGGGCACGACCGGATCCTCGCCGCTTATGCGGAAGCCGTTCGCCAGGCCTATCGTTTCTACAGTTTCGGCGACTGCATGTTCATCACCGCACCGGCGCCGGCGTGAGCTTCCGCTTGCTGGCGACCGAAGGCGGGTCACGCCGCGGCGTCCTGGAGACGGCGCACGGCCCGATCGAGACCCCGGCCTTCATGCCGGTCGGGACCAACGGCACCGTCAAGGCCCTGACACCTGACGAGGTGCGGGACCTCGGCGCCCAGGTGCTGCTCGGCAACACCTATCACCTCGCGCTCCGGCCGGGCAGCGATCGGATTGCGAGGCTCGGCGGGCTGCATCGCTTCATGGGCTGGGACGGGGCGATCCTGACCGACAGTGGCGGCTTCCAGGTGTTCAGCCTCGATCACCTGGTTCGTGTCAGCGACGAGGGCGCCGTTTTCAGGTCGCACCTCGATGGAAGCGAGCAGCGCTTTACGCCCGAGTCAGTGATGGCAATCCAGCGCGACCTCGGCTCCGACATCGCGATGGCGTTCGACGAGCCGGCCGCCTGGCCCTCGGAACACGACGCCGCCCGAGCCGCAACTGAGCGGACCCACCGCTGGGCCGCGCGCTGCCTCGCCGCGGAGCCTGCGCCCGGCCAGCTCCGCTTCGGGATCGCCCAGGGGGGATTCGATGACAGGCTGCGGCTCGAGAGCGCCCGCGTCCTGGGCGAGATGCCCTTCGACGGCTACGGGATCGGCGGCCTCAGCCTGGGCGAGCCGATGTCGATGACCTATCGGCTGGTCGGGCTGCAGGCGGCGGCCCTGCCGGACGAGCGGCCCCGCTACCTGATGGGCGTCGGCACACCGATCGATCTGATCGAGGCAATCTCGAGGGGCATCGACATGTTTGATTGCGTCCTCCCGACGAGGATCGCGCGCACCGGTTCGATCCTGACCCAGGGGGGCCGGGTCAATCTGCGGAACGTGAAATTTGCCGGCGACACCGGGCCCCTCGACGAGGGCTGCGACTGCTACACCTGCTGTCGCTTCACCCGGGCGTACCTTCGCCATCTCTTCATGGCCGGGGAGATCCTCGGCCACCGGCTGGCCTCGATCCACAACCTGCGGGTACTGGTCCGGCTGGTGCACGAGATTCGGGCCGCGATCGGGTCGGGCCACCTGGACGCCACCATGGAGGCGGTCCGCCGCCGCTGGCAGGCGGCACCGCTTCCGTGAACCGATTCGTCCCAACCGTATAAGAGCCTCTCATCGGTGCTCGCTTATACTCTTGCACGCATGCGCGTCAACCGTGCCCTGCTGGCCCTGATCGCCGGCATCGCTGTCATCGCTCTCTTCATCGACGGCTTTGCCTATATCTACCGGATGGCGACCCACCAGTCGCTGACCGGTCCGATCAACAGCCGGCCACAGCTATCGATTCCCTTACTCGGCTTTCAGCAGGACATTTACGTCCACAAGGGCCTCGACCTGTCGGGCGGGACGCATCTCGAGCTTCAAGTCACCGACGTTCGGTCCGGGACCGTAACCGCGGCTCGCAACACCGCCCTGGCAATCATCGAGCGCCGGGTGAACGCCAGTGGCTATGCCGAATCCACGGTGCGACCGGAGGGGGGCGACCGGATCATCGTGGAGCTGCCTGGGGTCAACCTCGAGCAGGCCAAGCAGATCCTGGGCAAGACCTCGTTCCTGACGATCTGGGAATGGGTGCCGGGAACGCCGGACGGCAAGACGCTTGCGCAGTTGAACGCGACGGACGCGAAGAAGTATCCCGGGTACAAGCCGCAATTTACCCAGATCGACGGCAGCATGGTCACGAACGCCAGCCGGTCAACCGACACGACGACCAACCAGCCCGACGTGACGATCTCCTTCAATAATTCGGGCTCGACGCTGTTCTGCAATTTGACCCGGGATCGCTTCACACACGCGCAGGGGTCGCCGGATAACAAGATCGCCATCTTCATCGATCGCAACCTGGTCGAGGACGCGAATGTCCAGAGCGAGATCTGCGGCGGCACGGCGCAGATCACCGGCGGGTTCACCGCGGACAGCGCTCAGGCGCTAGCGGTGCAGCTGAACTCGGGTGCGCTTCCCGGGACGATCAGCATCGTCTCCAGCACCGAAGTCGGCGCCACGCTCGGCGCCAACACGGTCCGGTTGAGCCTGCTGGCCGGTGCCTTCGGGCTCGCCATCGTCATCCTCTACATGCTGCTGTACTACCGTCTGCCAGGCGTGGTGGCAAGCGTCGCGCTGCTGCTCTACGCGGCGATCACGCTGGCGATCTTCAAGCTCTTCGGGGTGACGCTGACGCTGGCCGGCCTCGCCGGCTTCATCCTGTCCGTCGGTATGGCCGTCGACGCCAACGTGCTTATTTTCGAGCGGGTCAAGGAAGAACTGCGCGCGGGCCGGACCCTGGGCGCCTCGATGGAGTCAGGCGTGAGCCGTGCCTGGCCGGCGATTCGTGACTCGAACATCTCGACTCTGATCACGTGCTTCGTGCTCTATTTCTTCGGCGCCCCCTTGATCAAGGGGTTCGCCGTGACGCTGGCGATCGGCGTCGGTGTGAGCATGTTCTCGGCGATCGTCACCACGCAGCAGTTGCTGCAGATCGTGGCCGGGCTGCGGCCGGCACGCCGGCTCTCGTTCTACGGCGTCCAGGCCCCCCCGAAGGCGGCCTGATGCGTTCGCTGGATATCGTCGGACGTCGCAACTGGTACTTTTTGGCCTCGCTGCTGATCATCCTGCCCGGCATCTTTTCCATGATCGTCTTCGGATTCCGGCTTGGCATCGACTTCGCCGGCGGCAACCAGCTGAACCTGGTCTTCAGTCAGCCGGTGCAGGCGTCCGCCATCCAGCGAGAGATGGACAGCTTCAATGTCGAAGCCACCGTCCAGCAGGCCGGCTCGAACAACGTCCTGATCACGACCAAGCCGCTCAGCACCACCCAGGAGACCCGGATTCGCAGCGATCTCAACAAGTTCGGCGGCGGCATCGACACGGAGAAATCGAGCAGTGCCGCGGTCGGCCCCTTGATCGCACGCGAGCTGGTGCTGGGCGCCGGCGGCCTGATCGCGATCGCCTCGATCCTGATCGTGGCCTACCTGAGTTTCCGCTTCAATTACAAATTCGCACTGTGCGCCATCCTGGCGCTGCTGCATGACGTGTTTGTGCTGACGGGCGTCTACTCGATCCTCGGTCGTGTCTTCAACCTTCCGCTGGGTGAGATCAACACGTTGTTCGTCACCGCCGCGTTGACAGTCATCGGGTTCTCGGTCCACGACACAATCGTCATCTTCGACCGGATCCGTGAAAACCTCCGGCAGGCAAGCCGCCTCACGTTCGAGCAGAACGTAAATCTCAGCATCATCCAATCGCTCGCCCGATCGATCAACACATCGATGACGGTGGTCTTCGTCCTGGTCGCCCTCTTCCTCATCTCGCCGACGAACATCAAGGGCTTTACGCTCGCACTCTTGATCGGCATCATCAGCGGAA
>JALZAV010000103.1 GCA_030948145.1 Candidatus Dormiibacterota bacterium | reverse complement strand
TCGATCCCCTGACCAGGCGTTTTCGTCCCTACCAGGTGCCGGCCGAGGAATTCGGCGCCACCCTCCTCGCTCGGGCCTTCGGCGGCTAGCGGACCTGCATCGGCGCGTCGAGGTCCGACCAGCGGACAGCTTCGAGCGCCTGCTCGAGCGTGGCGCCCGGGTTTCCGGACGCGGTCCGACCGCCGCTGTCGGTGGCAGTAACGCGGAAACGCCGCTGCGAGTCGCCCCCCATGTCCATGATTTCGACCGTCAGGTCTCGGACAACCCCACCCTTGTCTTTCCGCGTTCCTTTGAAGGTCGTCACCTGGTGGAGGTCGGACACCTGGCTCGCTTTCTTAACGAGCTCGAGCGCCTCGGTAGCGGGCCTCTTGCTCTCCCTGGGGGCCATCCACACCAGTCTAGAACTGGTAAAAGGGAGCTTGTCAACGTGCCTGCAGACGAATTCGTCATCAACACTGTTCGGTCCGAGTCCACCTCGACGCCCGGGCGCTCCGTCAGCCACGTGCGTGGCCATCAACTCGTCATCGACGAGCCGGCGCATCTCGGTGGCCCGGGCGAACAGATCACGCCGGCCGAGGCCTTTCTTTCGGGGATCGCGGCGTGCGGTGTTCTCCTGGTCCAGGGCAAGGCTCGCGACACTGGCGTTAACCTCAAGAGCGTCGAGGCGACAATCGAAGGAGTCCGAAGGCGCAGCGATACCTCCCTGTTCAAGGAGATCCGGCTCGCCTTCGTGCTCTCGGGGCCGGACCGGTTGCAGGCCCAGGCCCTCGTGGCCCACTACCAACAGCACTGACCGCTCTATAAATCGGTCGCGGTCGCGACCAGCATCAGGGTAACGATCGAAGTGCGTCCTTAGGCCTTTGTCGGGGGACGCAGGTTCCAGAAGTCCCCGGAGAGTCCGACATCGGCAAAAACGGCTTCCGCCTCATCGGCGGTTCGCCGGTGCCAGTTCGGATTGGCCCGATCGCGGTACCAGCGATCCGCGAGACGCCATGCCTGACCCACCGTCATCGAGGCGCCCGCCGGCTCGCCGCTCCGCCTGACGTGCTCTTCCGACCGGAAGAGGAGCATCGTGCTTCACGTGTAGATGATGTCGTCCCACCAGTGAGCGGCCGGGACACTGAAGTGGACAATGCCGTCCTCACCGACCAGCGCACCGCGCGTCACGTCCACGGTCAACCCCTCACCGCAGTCGGGGCAGCGAGTCGATACCTGACCGGTGCCACCCATCAGCCACACGATGCCCAGGCCATCCCAGATGCAGTTGCCGAAGTAGCGGTTACCGGACACTTCGACTGCGAATCGGGTCGGCACGGCAGAGAAGGGATTCGCCATCCGCAGTCGCGTCGGATCGCCCGGCTCGAGAACGTACACGTGGGCCTCCGCGAGACTCCGGTACGCCCCGACTGCCTGCTCGTCACTGATCTGGAGTGATGCAGCCGTCTCGGACGCGGGGGGCACGACTGCGATTGCCATGGCGGTCCGGATAACGTGCAGGCGAACGGTGCTGACTAGATCGGGGTCGACCGGCTTCACACCTCGAGCACTTTCGCGAGCCTCTCAAGCTCGCTTTCCCAGCCCAATGTCGCCATCCGGCTCCAGTACTCATCGTGCATGGCGTCGAACGTGAGAACCATCCGAACGGCCTCGCCGGTCGACTCGAAGTCGACCCGCATGGCGACCTGGTACGGCTGGACGCCCGGAATGAAGTCGGCCAGCTGCGTGAACGCGAGGCGGCGCGGCGGCGCGACCTCGGTGTAGGTCAGGCGAACCTCCTGTGTCCGTGGCATCCCCGCCTTCTTGAGAAACTCGATCTGGTCGGGCGCCGTTGCCGTCATCGCGTAGGCCATCTCGCCGCCCGGACGAAGGTCAAGGCTGTGAACCGCGACCGCAAAGCCGTCGGGTCCCCACCAGGACTCGATGCCCTCACTGGTCGTCCACATATCCCAGACCTCCTGGATCGGTGCCTTCACGGTCCGTTCGAGCGTGATCGTCCGGCGAGCCGGACCGGCCTGCGACGCCATCAGGCGGCGCTCTCGTAGGCTCGCTTCAGGGTGGCGACATCCAGCTTGTTCATCTGCAGCATCGCCTGCATCGCCTTCGCCGAATTGCCGGACGTCGAATCGGACAGCATCTTCCCCAGCTCGGCGGGAACGATCTGCCACGAGACGCCAAAGCGATCCTTGAGCCAGCCGCAGCGCCCCTCCGACCCGCCCTCGGTCAAGCTCGCCCAGAGGGAATCGATTTCGTCCTGGGTCTCGCAGGTGACCATGAGTGAGATCCCGTCGGTGAATGAAAACGAAGGCCCGCCGTCAAACGCAACGAAGGGTCGCCCGTCGAGCTCGAAGCTTGCCTGCATCACAGCACCCTTAGGCATCGGCCCTGTGCCATCGCTCCGGACGATGCTGAGGATTCTCGAGTTCCGAAAGAGCGACACGTAGAACGGGATCGCCTCACCGCCTCGTTCCCTGAATGACAGACAAACCGTCGGGCCTGCCACTTTCGCCTCTGTCCCTACTGTCCCGACTCCGCCCGCAGCTACCTGTGTCATGTTCGTCCCTCCCTGGGTTTCATCCGCTTCTTGCCTTTCCGGTCGAGTTGCGCTGTAAGCCGGTCGAGCCGCGCCTCCCACATCCCGCGATAGCCCTGCATCCATTCATCCAGCTCCCGGAATGGCTCCGGGCGCAACGCGTAGTAGCGGTGCCGGCCCTCCGGCCGAACGACGACGAACTGCGCCTCCTGCAGAATGGCCAGCTGGCGTGAGACCCCCGGCTGCCCGATCTGGACCACGTCGACCAGTTCGCCGACCGAGCGCTCGCCCTTACGCAGCGTCTCGACCAGGCGCCGGCGCGTCGGGTCGGCGAGGATCTCGAACACGTCCGCCATGCGGCATATATTACTCGAGCGATATATATCGTGTCAAGCATGTATTGACGGTATTCTGCACGGAGGAGGTGATCATTCGTGAAGACCAGGTCACGGTCGTCAGTCCGCCCGCCGATTTCACCCATGCTCCCGACCATGCACCTCGAGATGTGGGTGAGCCGGCGCAAAGACCGAACGCGAGCTCGCCGACTTCTACACAAGTCGTACGCACTCGCCCGCCGTATCACACGGGAAGGAGGCGGCAATGGGCCGTGGCTCTTCCTCATCGATCCAGACCCGAAGAAGACCAAAACGATCCGGCTGCGGGCGTCCATGGGCTTGCGGGCCGATGAAGACCTCTGGCTCGAGCTCGTCTTCTATCCGAACCGGGCTCGCATGCGCGGCATCATCGGCAAGATCTGGAAGGAGCCCGAATTCGCGCGGCACGCCGCGGCGGGCGACCTCCTCGTCTCCCGGCGAAGGCCCGGCTTCCACGCGACGCTAGCCTACGCCACACTTACGTCCGTTTAGGCGTTCCTAAGAGGAAACCGCGGCGCGATCCTGGAACACGGCTAGATATCGGCTTCAGTTGGCGAATCGTCGGCGTCAGGGTCGCCCGCAGCAATCGACCGGACCCATGGATAGCGCTCCAGGAGGTCCTTGAACTCAGCGTCGCTGAGATCGCTTTCCCACTGCCGCTCCGCGCCAGGGATGACGACCCCGTTCTTATCGGTCTTGTAGACGAGGAGTTCCGCGAAATAGGCGAGGGGCCCGTGACTATCGTCGCCGTCTACGGGGGTCTTATCCACCGAGACAATTATTACTCATAGTCAATTAGAGGAACGTTAAGACCAGGTTTTCGAGTGCAGCGCCGGCAGAGGCGAGCCGTTTAGCGCTCAGTCCATTAGCGGCTGATGAGCTGGGCGACCGATGGTCCTGTCTGGCGGCTCGGGTCGCGGTTGTAGAGACGGCGCGCCCAGAGGTAGCCCGACGCCCCAATCACAAAGCACCAGCCGGCGGCCAGCATTCCGTTGTCCCCAACCGGGCTGCCAGCGAGCAATGCCCGCAGGGTCTCGATGATCGGCGTGTAGGGCTGATGTTCGGCGAACCACCGCACGCCGGCCGGCATGGACGCGGTCGGCGTGAAGGCACTGCTGACCAACGGGAGAAACGAGACGATGAGGGACAGCGAGTTAGCTCCCGCCGCGCTCGTGCTGAACAGCCCGATGGCTACGCCGAGCCAGGTCACGGCGACCAGAAACAGCGCGATCAGCCCGATGGCTTCAGCCCACTGTACGGCTCCTGCGGTGGTCCGGAACCCGAGCAGGACTGCGAGCGCGAGAACGACTGCGATCGCGGCCAGCGTGCGTAGGACACTGCCAACCACTGCGCCGGTGAGCACAGACGTGCGCGCAATGGCCATGGTGCGGAAGCGGGCGATGATCCCCTCTCCCTTGTCGATCGTGACGCTGATCGCGGTGCCGCTCACGCTGCTTCCAACGGTCATCAGGACGATGCCCGGTGTGATGTACACGATGTAGGCCACCGCGGCGGCTCCGGCGCCAAGGGCCCTGGACATCGACCCGCCAAAAACGCCGACAAAGAGGAGGAGGAAGACCACCGGCGTCAGGATGCTGCTGATGGTCAGCATAGGGTTGCGCCGCGCATGGAGCGCGTCGCGCCGGATCATCGTCATCGTGTCGCGGACGCTGCGGCTGACCTTCATGCTTGTGCCTCCTGCTTCTGAATCTGATCGCCGTTTACCGGCTGACCGGTAAGAGCGAGAAAGACGTCATCGAGGTCGGGCGTATGAATCGCCAGATTGCTGACCGCTATCGACCGGCGGTCCAACTCGTCGAGCACATTACGTAGAGACTGCGGGCTCCCGTCGTTCGGCACCTGGAGCGTCAGGGCGTCGGCATTCGCTTTCGCGTTGCTGAAGGCGCGCCCGGCGGCCTCCAGGGCGGCCGGGTCGGCGAACTCGAGATTGACATGGCCGCCTGGTACCAGGCGCTTCAACTGGGTCGATGTACCCTGGGCGATGATCTTGCCGTGTTCGAGGACCGCGATCCGGTCCGCCAGCTGGTCCGCCTCCTCCAGGTACTGAGTCGTGAGAAAGATCGTCACCCCATCCGCGACCAAATCTCGCACGATGTCCCACATGCCGCGCCGGCTGCGCGGATCGAGGCCCGCGGTGGGCTCGTCGAGGAAGATGATGCGCGGGGAGCCGACGAGGGTCATGGCGAGGTCCAGCCGCCTGCGCATTCCTCCCGAGTACGTCGCCGGGGTTTGTTTGGCCGCTTCAACGATGTCGAAGCGCTTCAAGAGTTCTTCTATCCGTCCCCGGCCTTCGTCAGGGCGAACGTGGTTGAGGTCGGCAATGAGCCTGAGGTTTTCCTCGCCCGTGAGGAACGCATCGACGGCCGAGAATTGGCCGGTGACCCCGATGAGAGACCGGATCGCATCGGCGTCGTGGACAAGCTCGAAGCCGCCGACCTCGACCTCGCCGGCGTCAGGTCGGATCAGCGTCGAGAGGATCTGCACCGTGGTGGTCTTGCCGCTGCCGTTGGGGCCGAGCAGGGCGAAGGTGCTTCCCGCTGGAACCTCGAGGTCGATGCCGTCCAGGACGAGGTGGTCCCCGTAGGACTTGCGTAATCCGCGTGCGCGAATCGCCGGCGCTGTTGTCATCGTCACGCTCCTTTTGTTCTTAAAGCTCACCGCGTCATGCCCGGCGGATCCTGATGTCGCCATAGCCGGTCTGGGCCCGCACTTTCAGAGACTCACCTGATTCCGGAGCGCCGTCGACCTGGATGAGCTCATTGCGCACTCGGCCATGGTTCGACCGCACCTCGAGAAGCGTCGTAGTGCCCTCAGCCACACCGACCTCGACATCGCCATAGGAGGTCGTGAGGTCCAGCTGACCGCGCAAGGCCCGACCCACACGGATGCCACCGTAGGCGGTGCGTGCCTGGATCGCGTCGCCCGCTCTCTCGACCCGGACATCGCCCGCCGAGGTTTTCAGGTTCGCCGGGGCGCCCGTCTCTTCGATCCGGACGTCACCCGATGAGGTGCTAAGCTCGGCAACACCCGCCACTCGACCCGCCGTGATGTTCCCTGCTGAGGTCTCCAGCGTGAGTGCGCCGACGTCCTGCACCGAAAGCGTTCCGTAGGACGTTTTCAAAGAGCAGTCTCCAAGCTGGCCCTCGGTGTCAATGTCGCCATAGGAGCTGTTGCCACGGACGTGTGAGCCTCGGGGCACCTGAACGATCAGGTCGATCGCCCCAGGCCGGCCAATCAGGGCAAGGTGCCGGGACCTGGGAGCCCGAACCTCAAGCCGGCCGTCCGCCAATTGGACACGGGTTCGTTCCGCCGCCTCGATGTCGGCGCGCCTGCCTTCGCGCCCGGGACGGACTTCGACGACCGTTGT
>JALZAV010000035.1 GCA_030948145.1 Candidatus Dormiibacterota bacterium | reverse complement strand
GCGCCCGCCGGTCCCGCCGCCCCCGCCGCGCGCCTCGTGCCCGAACACATGGCTGGGCCGCTTCAGACTGTCCTGCTGGCGGCGGCGCAGCAGGCCCTCGACCTGCTCCAGGTCGATGCCAGCCAGGTCTACACCGTGGATGACCAGCGCCGCTTTGTCCTTCGGGCCGGCGTCCCGACCGAATCGCTGGCGGCTCCGGAGAGCGGAGGGACCGTTAGCAGCGCCTTTCTCCGGCGGGCGCTGGATCATAACGAGGTCTTTGCCGTGGAGGATCTGGCATCGGAAGCGCTCACGCCGGACGAAGCCGCCTGGGTCGACGCGGGTTTCCACGGCTTTGCCGCGATTGCACTGGCGCCGCCGCTGGAGCGCCCGGTCGGCGTCCTGGCCCTGCTGCGCCGAACCCCGTGGCGGCTCGACCGGCGGGATGCGGTTCGCCTCGAGGATCTGGCCGCCGAAGCGGTCGCCGCGCTGCGCGCCCACAGCCTAACGATCAAGGTCGAGGAGGTGGCGGTCCTTCAGGAGCGCCTCAACCTGGCGCGCGAGATCCACGACGGCCTGGCCTCGGATCTGGCAGCGGTGGTGGCGCTGTTCAAGTATTACGAGCAGCGCCGCGAACGCGATCCCGAGGACGCGGCCGAGCTGTTGCCCCAGATCCGCTCCATGACAGAGGAGATTTTGGCCGGGGCGCGCAACATCCTGCAGTCGCTTCGACCGAAGACGATCCGGTCGGAGGGTTTGATGGCCTCGACCATCAAGGCGGTCGACCATTTCGGCCGGGTGAACCTGGTCGAGACGAGCGTGGACATTCGGGGCGAGGAGAACGGGCTCAGTCCGGAGCATAAGGAGGTCATCTTCCAGGTTCTCCGGGAAAGCCTCTCCAACATACGCAAGCACTCCCAAGCCCGGGGCGTCTGGGTCACGCTGGACCTCTCGACGGTGCCCTGGGTCATGACCGTCAGGGACGACGGCCGGGGTTTCGACGTGCGGCGCGTCGCGGAGGATCCGCGCAAAGCCGGCTCCTATGGGCTGGTCGGGATGCGGGAGCGCGCCGAGCTGCTCGGTGGGACGCTCGAGATCGTGAGCCAGGCCGACGAGGGGACGATCGTGACCCTGATCGGCCCACCAGACCTCCTGTGACGCCGGCCGTCCGGGTCCTGATCGTGGATGATCGGCCGATCTTCCGGGCGGGAGTGACCGGCATGCTGAAAAATTTCCCCCAGGTCGAAATCGTGGGAGAAGCGGTTACCGGTCGGCAGGCCGTCGACCGCGCTCGCGCCCTGCGGCCTGACGTGATCCTGATGGACCTCAATATGCCTGAGATGGGCGGCGTGGAAGCCACGCGGGCGATCAAGGCCGACGACCCGGACCGGGTGATCCTGGCACTGACCGTGTCCGAGGCGGAAGAGGACATCGTGGAGATGGTCGCCGCCGGGGCCTCCGGCTATGTCCTGAAGGATGTCGACCCCGCCAGCCTGGCGCAGACAATCCAGGAGGCCCATTCGGGCAGGTTCCAGCTGGACGAAGTCCTGACCCGCCGCGTGATCGTGCGGCTGGGCTCGGCGCTTCGCCAACCCCACCGGCGTCCCTCCGAGCCACTCACCGACCGTGAATCTGAGATCCTTCAGATGGTCTGCCAGGGGAAGGGGAACCGGATGATTGCCCAGCGGCTCGGGATCGGTGAAGGGACGGTCAAGTCTCACCTGAGGAATCTATATCGGAAGCTGAAAGTCCAGACGCGCGCCGAAGCGGCCGCCTTCGGGGCTACGATCGAGCGCTAAGCGAACAGGCGTTCGCTACCAAGTGGGTCTTAACGGCGTCCGGGGGATAGATTTACGTCGCCCCTAAGCCTGAGTACGCTGCGACTTACCCAAGGGCGTCCTATCTAACAACGGGTCCCGGGAATTCACAGTGGGGGTAGTTCGTATGAAGAAGTTGCTCGTAGTTCTCGCAGGACTCTGCGCCGCGATCTTGGCCGGCGGCGCAAACGTAAGTCTGTAACAGGTTTAAGTAGAAACCCGGGCCCGACGGGGCCCGGGTTTTTTGTTTTGTGTCGGAACTTGGGCGCTATTCGAGTTCTCTAACTAAGATACTCACGGAAAACGAATGCTCAAATTCAAGCCGATCGATGTTTACCTCGGGTGCATAGCGGTTCTTGGTTTGGGTCTACTTGGCCTAACCACCGCCCTCGAAGCACCGAAGGACCTTCACTCCGGCTCGCAAATTTTGATCACCGGGGCGATTCTCTTGACCTTGACCATCCTTTCGTCCCTTTCCCCGATGCAGACTCGCCAGGGATCGGTTCTAACGGTGGGAATGGCGCCCCTGTTCGGCGCACTCATCCTGTTACCACCCTGGGCCGTGATGTGGGTCGCGGCGCTCGGAACGATGGATGAGCGCATACCTGGTCGCGGGATCCCCTGGATCAGGTTCCTGTTCAACCGGGGAATGTTTGCTTTGGCGTATGGAATCCCAAGCCTGATATTGGCCGTCCTTCATCTGAAGCCCGAGCGAGCCGAGTGGTATCTGGCTTTGGCGCTAACGGTGCCGCTCATCATTGCGCTCAACGTTGGTCTGGTCGCTGGGGCGCTTAGCCTCCTTCAAGGAGCAAAACTGCTGCGTGCGGCTCGGAACACAGTCGCTGGCAGCTGGCTCACCTACGTCGCGTTGCCGATCATTGGGTACCTCATCTACGTTCTTCTGAACGGCAAATCGCTAATTGACGAACTGGCTGTCTTCCTTCTCTATGGCCCGTTGCTCGTCTACCGGACCAGCCTCCAAAAACAGAACCGGCTCGACCGATGGCTACGTGACTCCTTCATCATGCAGAGCCGCGTCGTTGACAAGCGGGACGGGCAGACCCACGGTCACTCGCAGCGTGTCGGTGAGATGTCCGAGGCCGTCGCGCGACTCCTTCACCTAAGTGAGGATGCTTGTAACACCATCCGCGTCGGAGGCATTCTTCACGATCTGGGCAAGATCGCAATCCCAGACTCAATCCTTCTGAAGCCTGGAAAGCTCACGCCTGAGGAGTACGAGATCATCAAGACGCACCCGACCGAGGGCGCGGCAATCCTTGCGGAGCATCCCGAACAGAAAGACGTGGCCCAGATTGTTAGGCACCATCATGAGCGTTGGGACGGCGCCGGCTATCCCGATGGGCTCAGGGGGGTCGAGATCCCCATCGGATCGCGGATCGTCAATGCCTGCGATGCCTTCGACACGATTACGCAGGCCAGGGTATTTCGGCCGACTGTCAAGACCCCTGCGGAAGCGATCCGCGAGTTGAGGCAGCTGGCGGGAACCTGGTATGACCCTGACGTGATATCGGCGATGGAGAAGATTGTCGGGGAGCGCTGGGGCATCACGATCGCATCGGCCGCTCCGGAGCCGCCAGGCCCGACGTTTGGGCAGGTTGTCAACATCAAATCCTTCCGACGACTGTGGATCGGTCAGGCGGTCTCATATTTCGGTGACATGATGAATACGACAGGCCTGGCAATCATGCTTTTTGTTATCAGTCACTCCGCCTCGGTTGTGGCGCTCGGCCTGATTGCGAAGGCGGTCCCGACCGTGTGCTTCGGGCTCGTCGCCGGGCCGATCGTCGATCGGTTTAACCGGCAGCGGGTTATGGTTTTCGCAGATCTCGCGCGAGCTCTGCTAACGGTGACGATCCCCTTCTTCGCGTGGAATTGGCTCCCGGGCGTGTTTCTCGACGTCTTTTTGATCGCAACCGCGAGCACTCTATTCAATCCTGCAAAGCAGGCGATCATCCCGAACATCGTGTCACCTAACATGCTGGTGAAGGCGAACAGCCTGGTCCTGTCTTCCGAGCGTGCGATGGAATTGCTTGGGTACTCACTTGCCGGAATAATCGCCGCCGCTATCAGCTGGATGCCGCTCTTCCTGATTGACGCTGGGACCTATCTTTTCTCGGCGGTGACCTTATTGGGTGTCCCCGACACGCTGATTACCGCGCGAGAAAAGTCCCTTCATATCTGGCGCGATGTGAAAGAGGGCATGCGCTTCGTTGCTCGAAGCCCGGTCCTACGTTCCACGATGGCCCTCACCACGCTGGCCTCACTCTTCGCTGGGATGACATTTCCGACACTGGTTGTGTTTGCCTACAAGGCGTTGAACACCGGGGCGTTCGGCTATGGCGTGCTGGAGGCAGCTATTGGCGGAGGCGCGATAATTGGAGCAGTGACGGCTCCGCGGCTGATGCACCGATACCGAGCCGGCATCCTGATCCTCGCCGGTATAGCGGGTTTTGGCGCGTCCTACGCTCTGGCCGGTCTGTTTCGTAGCCTCGCATTCGCGGTGCTATTCCTTTTCGCGTGCGGTGCTGCGAACACCGTTTACCTGGTCCCTCTGATCTCACTGACACAACGCGAGGCACCTGATTTCGTCCGTGGCCGCGTTCTGTCAAGCCGCTTTCTCCTGGTCCAGGCGGGGCTGCTGGTGGGCATGGCGTTATCCGGGCCTCTGAGTGACCGCATCGGGGCTCCCCTTGTCTTTGTCACGGCCGGTGTCCTGCTCGTGTGCGCGGCATTCATCGGATTCGCCTTCAGAAATTTGCGTGACGCAACGTTGCGAGACGAGCCAGCCACGCTGCGATTACAGCCGACCGGCACGGGCTAGGCAAGTGTTCCTCTTCTTCGCGGTCATTGCCGGTGCGCTGGCTGTTGCCGTGCTCATTGGGGGCGATATCCGGCGGCTGAGCCACATTCGCGTTAATCGTCCCGAGTTCCTGGTGGCCGCCTTTGTTGCGAAGGTTGCGGTCGCGCTGCTCGGGACGACCCACGCGCAGCTGGCCATCGACATCGCCCGACCGCTTAATATCATCGGCGCGGTCCTTCTGCTGCTGGTCGTCTGGTTCAACCGCCAGATTCCCGGGGCGATCCTCTTTGGCGTCGGCCTTGGGCTAAACCTGCTCGTCATCGCCACCTTTGGTGGGCGGATGCCGGTGGTCCTGCCCCATGACGTCGATCCGAACTCGGCGATGCTCATGCTGCTCAAAAGCGGGCTGGACCCGCTGCACGTCTGGCTCCAGCATCCCACCGGGCTGTGGTTCATCGGGGACATCTTCACCATCCCGAGCATCGCCGGCCACGCCTCCCTGGTCAGCATCGGCGACCTCTTGATGGCGGCCGGGATCGCCTGGCTCATCGTCCGCTGCAGCCAGCCGGTGCCTCGGCCCCGCCCGGCGTACGGGTCGAGCGCCCCCTGAGGCCCTTACCTCCGCATGTCATCGAGCCTTTCCCGCGTTTCTGCCGTATGATGCCGCGATGATTCAACGCCGGCGGGTTGACGATCTCTGGCGAAGCCGGGACTTCCGGGCGCTGGTCTTCCTCGGGGTCCTCGGCACGCTCGCCCTGGTGCTGCTCATCGCGATTCGCGGCATCCTCGGGCCCTTCATCCTGGCGGTGGTCCTGGCCCTCGTCCTCGACCCGGCCGTGAACGCGGCGGAGCGCCGCCGAGTGCCGCGCGCCCTCTCGGTGCTGGTTCTGTATGGGGTGATCGCGGCACTCGTGGTGGCGGCCGTCCTCTACCTGATCCCGCTGGTGCGCGAGGAATTCACCGCGCTCGTGACCCAGGGACCATCCATCGCTAGCTACCTCCAGGACCTGGTCGAGAAGCACCACGTCGTCTCAGTGCTCGGGGTGCCGATCGACCTCCGAAGCGCGTACGACGATTCCGTCCGTAACCTCCCCGGCCTGCTCGCAGGCCAGCTCCAGTCGGTCGTGCAGAACGTGTTCATGCTGGTCAACTGGATCTTCCAATCCCTCCTCGTGCTTCTGATCGCGTTCTTCCTCGTCAAGGACGCTCACGCGATCCGGCGCTTCTTCGCCGATCTTGTGCCGCGCGGTTATCGGACCGATGCCCAGCAGGTCACCGCGGAGATTTCCTCCATGCTGGCGGCGTATATGCGGGGCCAGCTGGCGATCTGCGTGCTGGTTGGCCTGGTCACCGGGGTGGCGATGTGGTTCGCCGGTATCCCGTATGCACTGGCCCTCGGTATCGTCGCCGGCGTCACGGCGTTCATCCCCTTCATCGGGCCACTCCTCGGAGCGCTGCCCGCACTCGCGATTGCCGCCTTTGTCGCCCACTCAACCGGAAAGGTTGTGCTTGTCGCTGTCATCTACTTCGTCGTCTCGAACGTGATCTACAACTTCGTGTCGCCCAAGGTGTTCGGCGATGCCGTCAACCTTAGCCCGATGCTGATCATCATCGCCTTCGTCATCGGCGGGTACCTCGGCGGCATCCTCGGCCTCTTTATCGCAGTCCCGGTGGCGGCCACGCTCCGCATCTTGTTTCTCTACGCCTACCAGCGCGTATACGCCTGAGGGCGAGCCGGCTTGCGCGTTGCTCTCCTTTCGGACGTTCACAGCAACCTGGAGGCGCTCGATGCCGTCCTGGCCGCGATGCCGAAGGTGGATCGCATCGTGGTGCTCGGCGACATCGTCGGCTACGGCCCCGACCCGAACGGCGTCATCGCGCGCCTGGCCTCGGTCCGCGCTCGGGCGGTTCGCGGCAACCATGACCAGGCGATGCTCGACCCGCCGAGCATCGAGCTATTCAACCCGCACGCCGCGGAGGCCGCCCGCTGGACCCGCTCGGTGCTGCGACCAGAAGGTCTGCGCTACCTGGCCACCCTCCCCAGCCATGGCCGCGTCGGCAAGCACCGCGCAGTTCACGGCAGCCCGAACAAGCCCTACATCTGGGAGTACATCCTGGAGGAGCTGCAGGCGCTTGAAATCCTCGTCAAGCTGGGCAAGCGGTGGTGCTTTTTTGGCCATACGCACCTTCCCCGCATCTTCACCGAGGAGGGCGAGCAGGTCCCGGAACCGGGCGACTGGATTCCGCTCCCGGCCTCTGCGCTGATCAACCCCGGGAGCGTGGGCCAGCCACGGGACGGCAACCCCCACGCATCCTTCGCGGTAGCCGACCTCGAAGCCCAGGCCGTCCAGTTTTACCGCGTGCCTTACGACGTCGCGCTGACTCAATCGAAGATCCAGGCGGCCGGGCTGCCCGAGATCGAGGCGGTGCGGCTGGCCGTGGGGCGATAGGTGCTCCGGCCGCCGACCTTAGAATGAGTTCGGCATGAAGCTGATCATCGTCGGCTGCAGTCGGGTGGGCGCCATGGTCGCCAGCACGCTTTCCGAGCGTGGCGACGACGTCACCGTCGTCGATATCAACCGCCATTCCTTCGAGCGGCTCGGCCACGATTTCAAGGGGGCGATGCTGGTCGGCAACGGCATCGACGAGGATGTCCTGCGCGAGGCCGGGATCGAAAGCGCCGACGGGTTCGCTTCACTTACCAACGGCGACAATCGCAACATCATGGCCGCCCAGATCGCCCGGGAGGTGTTCAAGGTCAAGCAGGTCATCACCCGGATCAACGACCCGATGCGCGAGAATGTCTACCGCGAACTCGGGCTGAATACGATCTGTCCGACCCAGTCGGGTGCCCACCACATTCATGCGATGCTGAAGGGGTAAGGATGTACGTCATCGTGATCGGCGGCGGGAAAGTCGGCTACTACCTGAGCAAGCACCTGCTCGATCGCGGCTACGAGGTTACCCTGATCGAGAAGGATCCCCGGCGCGCCGAGGTCCTCAACTCGGCCCTGGGTGAGATCGTCATGGTGGGTGACGGCGACGAGATGGCCTTCCTGGCGACGACCGGGATGGAGCGGGCGGACGTCCTGGTCGCCGTGACCGGCGACGACGAGGACAATCTCGTCTCCTGCCAGCTGGCGAAGCGCAAGTTCCACGTGCCGAAGACGGTCGCCCGGGTCAACAACCCCGCCAACGTCCGGATCTTCAAGCTGCTCGGCGTCGACGTGGCGCTCAGCGCCACCGAGGTCTTGCTCGATTTGATCGAGTCGGAGCTGGCCTCCAAGGAGATCGCCGGGCGACCTGCCGCCCCTTAGAGAGGAAGAAGCCGGTGAGAGTTCACCGGCTGCGCAATTTCAGCGACTGAACGTTACGCCTTGCCGATCTTGTAGATCTTGGTCCCGCACGTCGGGCAGGTCCCCGTGGTTGCCGGCTTGCCGTTCTTCATCGTGATGTGCTGTGGGTCCTTGATATCGACCTTCTTCTTGCACTTCAAGCAGTATCCGGAAATGGCGGCCATGGCTCTCTCCTTTGTGCTGGCTTTCTGACGCCCTCAAGGCGCCCCCCAAAACTGCCTGATGATAGCACACCCTTCGAATTCAACCTGTATTCGAAAATGGGGCCGAAAAAGGGCCTCTCAGGCGCCCGTCTGGTAGCGGCGGAGGATGATGCTGGCGTTGTGACCCCCCAGCCCGAAGGAATTCGAGAGCGCGACCTCCACCTTCGCCTTGCGCGCCGTGTGCGGCACGTAGTCGAGATCGCACTCCGGGTCGGGCGTGTCGAGGTTGATCGTGGGTGCGATCACCTGGTCCCGGATCGTCAGCGCGCAGACCACCGCTTCAACGGCGCCGGAGGCACCCATCATGTGGCCAGTCATCGACTTGGTGCTGCTGACCGCCAGCTTCCGGGCGTGACCCTTGAACACCCTTCGTATGGCATCCGTCTCGAACTTGTCGTTGAGTGGCGTGCCGGTGCCATGCGCATTGATGTAATCGACCGCCTCGGGCTCGAGTTCGGCCTTGCGTAGGGCGCGATGCATCGTCAGGAACGCTCCGTCGCCCTCCGCCGGGGCGGCCATGTCGAAGGCGTCGTTGCTCGAGCCGTAGCCAATGACCTCGGCGTAGATCCGGGCATCCCGCTGCTTTGCGTGTTCCAACTCCTCCAGCACTACGGCACCGGCGCCTTCCGAGATGACAAAGCCGTTCCGATCGCGATCAAACGGCCGCGAGGCCTGGGCCGGGTCCTGATGCTGGGCCAGCGCACGCATGGCGCAGAACCCGGCGTAGATGACGGGGATGAGGGCCGCCTCAGCGCCGCCCGCCACGATGGCGTCGGCATCGCCGCGGCGAACCGTTTCAAAGGCCTCGCCGACAGCCCCGCTGCCGGTCGCACAGGCCGAGACAACGGCCATATTCGGCCCCCGGAGTCCGAGCGCGATCGCGATGTGCCCGGAGCAGGTGTCGGTGAGCATGTTCTGAATGAAAGTGGGGCTGACCCGGCGGACCCCCCGCTCCTGGAGGATGCGCTGCTGCTCCAGCAGCACGCCGAGGCCGCCGGCGGCGCTGCCGTAGACGACGCCGATCTCGTCGTAAGTTCCGTTGCGCTTGAGCCCGGCGTCCTCGAACGCCTCCAGCGCCGAGACCAGGCCGAGCTGCGTGTAGCGGTCCATCCGCCGCAACTCCTTGGCCTCGATCCGACCGGCGGCGTCGAACCCGGTGGCTTCGCCGGCGATATTGACCGGATACTCGCTGGCGTCGAACAGGCTGATCCGCCCGATGCCTGATTGCCCCTCGAGCAGGTTGGCCCAGGTACTCGGCGCGTCGAGGCCCACCGGCGTCACGGCGCCCACGCCGGTCACGACGACCCGTTTCATGCCGGTGGCGCCGGCGTCAGGACGCGCGCGATCTCGCGATCGCTGAGATTGACCACCTGGACGTCACGGCTGATTCGCCGGATTAACCCGGAGAGGACCTGGCCGGGGCCGATCTCGAAGAACTCAGCGCTTCCCAGCGTAACCATCTCGAGCACCGAGGTGGTCCATTGCACCGGCTTCAGGATATGCTCGGCCAGCTCCTTACGGACCTCATCCGCCGTTGTCAGGATCTGTCCGGTGATGTTGGCCACGACCGGGATCCGCGGTTGCCGCAGCGGGAGGAATGCCACCAGCTCGGCGAACTGCGCGGCCGCCCGCGCCATGAGGGGGGAATGCGAAGCGATCGTGATCGGCAATCTGACCACCTTGGCGGCGCCCCGGGCGATCGCGAGCTCCGACGCGTAATCGAGGGCCGGCCCTTCTCCGGAGAGCACGATCTGTCCAGGGGAGTTGGCGTTGGCCAACGTGATCACCCCGCGACTGGAGGCGTCCTGCACGACGCCTTCCAGCGCCACGCGGTCGAGGCCGAGAACCGCCAGCATGCCTCCCGGGCGGGAGAGGCCGTTCTCCTTCATCAGCCGGCCGCGCTCTCGAACCAGCAGCAGGGCAGCCTCGAAGTCGATGACGTCCGCGGCCACCAGGGCAGTGAATTCGCCCAGGCTATGCCCGGCGACGTAGATCGGGGCGATCACCTGGCCGATCGCCTGCCAGCGCTCCTTGATGGCATTGAGGCAGGCGATACTCACGGTCAGGATGGCCGGTTGGGCGTTGATCGTATCGTTGAGCTGGCTCTCCGGACCTTCGAAGCACAGGCTCGACAGGGAGAAGCCGAGAATCCGATCGGCCTCGTCGAAGACCTTCCGCGCGGTGGCCGAGGCTTCGTAGAGCGTCTTCCCCATACCGACGTATTGCGACCCCTGTCCGGGAAAGACGAATGCCACGGGGCGGACGCCGTACGTGGCACTCATGAGGAACGCCGTTTAGGCGACGGAGACCTTCCCCTTGACGTAGTTCCAGGCTTCACTGACCGTTTTCAGCTTCTGGGCGTCGTCGTCGGAGATCTCCATCCCGTACTCCTCCTCGAAGGCCATGATCAACTCGACCAGGTCCAGGGAGTCGGCCTGCAGGTCCTCGGTGAAGGAGGCCTCCGGGGTCACCTTTTCGACGTCGACGCCAAGCTGCTCGGCTATGATCCCGCGGAACTTCTCGAAATCCAGTTCGGCCATTACCTCCCTCCTAGGGGTTGATTAGGCACAGTCTCGTGCCCGAATTTGGCTACTACATTACCGAAAGCCGATACCGCCCGCCGGAAGCCGTGGTTGCCCGCACGAATGTATGCCGCCGCCCCGAGATTGGTTACGGCCGCGTAACCACGCCGCGGAGCTGTACTTAGAATAAGGCGTGACTTCTGCGCCGGTATCACACCGCGCCCCCGCCGAGCCGCTGACCGCCATCGGGGGGATCGCCGGAGTCGGCGTCTATCGGCCGCCCGCCGATGCCGTCGACTCGGCGCGCATCACCGGTCCCGACTGTACCGGTGTTTCCTACCGGGTGCACGCCGCCAGCGGTCTGAACACCGCTTCCCTCGCCGCCGGCGCGGCTCGTGCCGCGGTCAAGGCCTCGGGCATCAACCAGGCTGAGATCGATCTCATCCTGGTCGGCACCACCACGCCTGACGTGCTCTGGCCCACCACCGCATGCCTGGTGCAGGTGGAACTGGGTTTGCCGATGGTGGCGAGCTTCGACCTCTACGCAGCCGAAGCGAGCCTCCTCACAGCTCTCGACGTCGCGGCCCATTACGTGGCTGCCGGGGCGCGCGCCGCGCTCGTCATCGGCGCCGAGTCCGCCAATCAGCTCGTGGACTTTCCGGGCCAGAGTGGTGGCCGGCATCCCCGCGGGGCGTCGGCCCTCGTACTGACCCGCGCCAATGGAGCAACGGGCCTACTGGCGACAGCAGCGGGCGGCCGCGCCACCCGCGAGGCGAACGGAAAGGGCCAATCAGCCATCACGATGTGGGGGCTCACCGCTGCGGTGGACGACTGCCTGCGTCGCGCCGCCCTTGCCCTCGACCAGATCGACCTTGTGGTCGCCGAGCAGACGGCGCCGGCATTAATGCGCGATTGGGCCAGGGCCAGGGGGATTGCCCCGGCCTCCCTCCTCCTCGATCCGGAGGCGTATGCCAACACCTTTGCTGCGGCCCCGTTCGCGGTGCTGCACGACGCGGTCAAGCAGGGCAGGCTCCGGGAGGGACAGACGGCGCTCTTGCTCGCCTGCGGCAGCGGGCCGGTCTGGGCGGTGGCCTGCATCCGCTGGGGATCCGGCGGGGTGGCGGAATGGTAAACGGCACCCGCGTCGTCGTCACCGGGACCGGCACCATCACCTCGCTCGGGCAGAGCACCCGGGAGACATGGGAAGCGATCAAGGCCGGCCGTTCCGGCATCCGGCGGATCCATGCCTTCGACCCCACGGGCAATCCGAGCCAGGTCGCCAGCGAGGTCGTGGATTTCAAGCCGGAATCGCGCTTGGACCGCAAAGAGGCGCGCCGCATGTCTCGCTTCGTCCAGTTCGCCATGGTCGCCGCCCGGGAGGCGCTCGACGAATCGGGGCTGCGAATCACCGAGGAGAATCGCGACAACGTTGGGGTGCTGGTCGGGAGTGCGATCGGCGGCCTGGAGCACATCGAGGACTCGCACACCGTTTTGATGGAACGGGGGCCCTCGAGGGTCAGTCCGTTTACGGTCCCGATGATGATCGGCGATATGGCTGCTGGCCAGATCTCGATCGCGATCGGCGCCCGCGGGCCGAACTACTCGATCGCCTCGGCCTGCGCCTCCGGTGCGCATGCTATCGGGGAGGCCTACGAGACGATCCGGCGCGGCGATGCCACCGCGATGATTGCCGGCGCCAGCGAGTCCACCATCACCCCGCTGGCGCTGGCGGCTTTCTGCGCCATTCGCGCCGTGAGCACACGGGCGGGGGACCCGAGCAGCGCGAGCCGGCCCTTTGACCTTGAGCGTGATGGCTTCATCATGGGCGAGGGCGCGGGAGTCCTCATCCTCGAGGAGCTCGAGTCGGCAAAGCGCCGCGGGGCGACGATCATGGCGGAGGTCGTCGGCTATGCTGCCACCGCAGACGCCAGCCACATCACCGCTCCCGACCCGGTGGGCGCCGGCGCGGCAAAGGCGATGAAGCGAACGCTCGAGAAGGCCAAAGTCAACCCCACCGACGTGAGCTACATCAACGCCCACGGCACTGCCACGCAGCTGGGCGACGTTGCCGAGACGCTGGCGGTCAAGGATATCTTCGGCGAGGCAGCCTACCGCGTCCCGATCAGTTCCACCAAGTCGATGACCGGGCACCTGCTGGGCGCGGCCGGGGCGGTTGAGGGTGTGATCTGCGTCAAGGCCATCCAGGAAGGCGTCGCGCCGCCCACCATCAATCTCGAGCATCCAGACCCTCAGTGCGACCTCGACTACATCCCGGAGGGCGCGCGCGAGCTGCCGATAATGCTGGCGTTGTCGAACTCCTTCGGCTTCGGTGGTCACAACGCGTCGCTGCTCTTCAAGCAATTCCGGGGATGATCTTTCTCAGCGACTTCCTGAATGCGGAAGTCGTTGATCTTCGACAGCATCGAGTCGGCCGGGTCCGCGACCTGGTGGTCGTGATGTCGGACCCGTTCCCGAAGGTCACCGGCGTGATCCTGAAGGGAAACCGCCGGATCCGCTCCGTCGACTGGTCGGTCGTGCGCAGTTGGGATAACAAGGAGCTCAGCCTTAAGGTCGAGGAGTCGAAGATGCAGCCGCACGTTCGTGCCGAGTCCGAGCTGTGGCTCTCCCGCCAGATCCTCGACAAGCAGATCGTCGACATGGATGGCCGTCGGGTGGTGCGCGTCAATGACTTGCAGCTCTCGCAAATCGATGGAAACCTCCTCGTGGTCGGCGTCGACATTGGCGGCCGAGGCCTGGCGCGGCGCGTGAGCATGGAGGGCGTCGGGCGGCGGGTCGCGATCGGCCTTGGCCTTGATTGGCCCCAGAAATTGATCTCATGGGAGGCGGTCGATCCGGTCAAGAGTGACGAGAGCTCGGTGAAGCTGCGCATCGCCCACACGAAACTCTCGAAGCTCCACCCGGCGGACATCGCCGACATCGTTAACGAGCTCAGTCCAGACGACCGGAGCGCGGTCTTCGCTGCCCTCGATGACGAGAAGGCGGCCGAGACCCTGGAGGAGATCGACGAGCCACAGGTCCAAGCTTCCATCCTGGAGCGCCTCGACGTCGAGCGCGCCTCCGACATTTTGGAGGCGATGTCGCCCGACGAGGCCGCGGACCTGCTCGCCGATATGCCGCGCGAGCGGGCACAGCAGTTGCTCCACAAGATGGAAGAAGACGAAGCGGAAGACGTCGAGGAGTTGCTAGCGTACCGCGAGGACACCGCCGGTGGGCTGATGACGACCCAGTACGTGGCGGTCCGTCATACATTGGCCGCGGCCCAGGCGATTGATCGCCTCCGCGAGCTCGAACCGGACGCCGAGTCCATCTATTACGTTTTTGTCACCGACCAGGAGGAGCATCTGCTCGGCGTGCTGTCGCTGCGCGACCTGATCGTCGCCAAACCGACCGAGCTCATCCGCGACTTTATGATAAAAAACGTCATCTCGGTGCGCCTCGACGCGAGTCCGCGTGAGGTCGCCGAGGTCACGTCGAAATACAACCTGCTGGCGGTCCCGGTGGTCGATGAGCACAACCGGATCCAGGGCATCGTCACGATTGACGATGTGATGGAGCGCGTCATGCCGGCGCGCCTTGGCAACCGCAGGCGACGGATCTTCTAGCCCACCGTGGCTCGCTTCGATCGCGGCTACCCGGTTCGCTTCCTTCGGAGCAGGCGTGCCCGATTCCTGATGCTCATGTCGGTTATCGGGCCCGGGGTCATCACCGGCAACACGGACAACGATGCCACCGGTATCACCGGCTACGCGCTGGCCGGCTCCCAATTTGGCTACGACATGCTCTGGGTCCTGCTCGTCACGGCGATCTGTCTCTGGCCGATCATGGAGATGGTTGCCCGCATGGGCCTGGTCACCGGCAAGGGTCTCTCCGATCTGATCCGCGAGCGCTTCGGGATCGCCCCGACGCTCTGGGTGATGGGCTTTCTCTTCCTCGCCAATGCCGCGACCACGGTCGCCGAGTTCACCGGGATCGCAGCGGCTGCCGGTCTGCTCTTTCCCCTCTCGGGCGACCTCGCCCGCTACGTGGCGGTACCGATCGCCGCTTTTCTGGTCTGGTTTCTCGTGCTCCGCGGATCCTTCCGGGTTGTTGAGCGGGTCCTGTTAACGCTGAGCCTGATCTACATCGCTTACTTTATCTCCGCCGTCCGCGCCCACCCCGACTGGGGCCAAGTCATTCACCAGACCTTCGTCCCGACCATCCGCCCGTCGACCGCCTACATCCTGATCTTCATCTCGGTCGTGGGCACCACCATCACTCCCTGGATGGCCTTTTTTCAACAATCGAATGTAGCGGACAAAGGCTTGCACCCCGCCGATCTGAACTACGAGCGCGCCGACACCGCCATCGGAATTTTCATGACCCAGATCGTGGCCTTCTTCATCATCGTCGCCTGCGGCGCCACGGTCTTTGCCCACCACATCCATGTCGATCCAAGCGATCCCTCCGCCTTCAGCAGGATCGCCCTATCGCTGGCGCCGCTCGCGGGCCAGTACTCGACGATCCTCTTCGCCGTCGGCCTGATGAACGCCTCCTTGATGGCCGCCTCCGTCCTGCCGCTGACGACGACTTACGCCATCACCGAGGCATTCGGGCTCGAACGGGGCATCGACAAGTCGTTTCGCGAGGCCCCCGCCTTCCTGATCATCTACACGACGCTGATCGGGCTGGGCGCCGGCGTCGCGATGTTCCCGGGAGCGCCACTGGCGCTGATCACGAACCTGCCAAACATCGTCAACGGTATGATGCTGCCGCTCCTCCTGCCAGTCCTGATCGTGCTCGCGAACGACAAGCGCATCCTCGGCAAATTCAAGAACGGGCGGGCCACCAACCTTCTGGCGGGTGCCGTCTTCGTCTTTCTCACCGGGGTCACCCTGGTCTTCCTCACATCGATTTTCCTGCCCGGCCTATTTGGTTAGGCGGCGCTCGGCTTCCCGCTCGAATGCCCGATGCGCCTCAGACCCGTAGAGCACGAACCGGACGTCGGTGAGGGATCCCGGTTGGGACGCGTGGGCGGCGACCTCCTCGATCATGATCTGCGCGCACTGGTCGAGAGGAAAATGCGCGATCCCGGTCCCGATCGCGGGAAAGGCGATCGACTGAAGCTTGTGGTCGCGAGCCAGCTCGAGGGTGCGGCGCGTCGAGGCGCGCAACGACTCGGCCGAGGTCCGGCCCCCCAGCTGCATGCTGGCTGCGTGGATGACGAAGCGCGCCCGCAGGTCACCGCCTCCAGTAATCGCGGCATCCCCGACCGCGATCGTCCCGATGCGCCGGCATTCGGCCTGGATCGTCGGGCCACCCCCGCGGGCAATCGCGCCCGCGACGCCCCCGCCCAGAAGCAGTTCGTTGTTCGCCGCGTTCACGATCGCATCGGCGTCCTGAAGGGTAAGGTCGCCCTCGAGGATCGTGACCGTCACTGAGCCGGCGTGCCAGCTCATCGGACAGCCTGGGTCTTCCACGCCATCGCTTCCATGCGTGCTTCGACCTCGGCGCGGGTCAGCCTCTGCAGGCCGGCCACACTGAAGCGCTGGATGGCGAATGACGCCAGCACCATCGCGTACGCGAGCGCCAGTCGCAACGTCTCGCCGTCCTCGCGCCGGCGCTCGGCGAGATAGCCGAGGAAGCCACCGGCGACCGCATCGCCGGCGCCGGTCGGATCGACGGGAGGATCGATGGGGAACGCGGGCAGGTGGAGATTGCCAGCCTCGCGGTAGAGGGTCGCGCCGCGCGGGCCTTCTTTGATGACCAGGCCCCGGAGCCGATAGCGCTGGCGTAACACCGCCGAAGCCGCCTCGATCGTGTCCACCTGGGCGAGGGCGGCTGCCTCCGCAGCATTGAGGAACAGGTAGTCGAGCCGTTGGAGCACGGCGTTGAGCGCCTCCGGCTGTTCGCGGATGTAGAGCCGCATGGTGTCACCCGCGACCAGGCGGGGATGCTCGAGCTGTTCGATGACCCGCAATTGATGGCGCGGCTCCATGCTGCCGACGAAGGCGATCTGGGCCAGCCGCTGCTCGGCGGTCAGCGTCGGCTCGAAGGCGGCGTAGGCGCCTTGTTCAGACGTCTCCGCCCGGGTCGTGCCGGTCTCGTAGTCGTGTTCCGCGCGCCATCGATAGGTCGGCACCTCGGCCAGCGCCACGCTGCGAAGGTCCGCGCCGGTGCCGGCCATCGCGGCCTGGAAGGTCGGCATGAAGTCGGGACCAGCCGTGGCCACCACCTGCACCGGGGCAAAGAGTCGCGCCGCCAGCGTGCAGTAGGTCGCCGATCCGCCGAGGCCGTCGGCATTGAACCCGGCCGGCGTCCGCACGTCGTCGCGGGTGATGGTGCCGGCAACCAGAACCGGCCACGGCGCCTCGGCAGGGCTCACGAGGGCCCTAATTCTAGGAAACGCCGATCGTCGCGAGCGCCCCGGCCGCGCCTATACGGCGAGGAGCTGCGGATCCGGTCGAGCCAGCTCCCCTTCGACCGCCCGGATCAGCCGCCGCACGGCATCCGGTTCGGTAAGAAGCCAGACCTCCTCCGGCCGATCAAAATCGGGCCGGCAGATCAGCGCCATCGCTGTATCATCGCCCACCACCGCGCTGAACCAGGTATCCGCGAGCCAGCCGAAGCCGGGATCGCGCCGGTCCGCTTCCTGCGGCAGGGGCGTGGTCGGCGGCGTCGCCACCACGGCTCGACGAGCGCTGCGCATGAGCGTGGCCTCAGCCTCCCAGTCAGTGCGGACCGCGACCGGGTCAGGACGGCCCAGGTAGACCGTGTAGCGGCCCGGGTGCATGGTGGCCAGGCTCTCGACCACCCGGCGCAGCAGCGGCACGGTAGCTGCCTCGCTGACCCGTCTGCTGCCGGGGGTCGCTCCGATGATGGTCGCCATCTCGCCCATGCTGGCAGCGTAGCACAGATGATGATCAAAAGCAAACATACGTTCGTAGTCCCTTTAGGGGAGATCCACCCCCGCCCAGGCCAGGCCTAACAGGGTCTTGGCGTCGGCCAGCTCGCCACTCTCCCGGAGCACCCGCAGCGAGGGCAGGTCGAACGGGTTGACCTTGAACGACTCGTCCAACTCGGCATGCGCCTGCGTTGGCGTGAGGCCCTCCGCCAGGTACCAGGTCATCAACTCGTCGCCCCAGCCGGGGACGAGGTAGGCGCGACCTAAACGGGTCCACCGCTCGGCCTTGAGGCCCGCCTCCTCCGCCAATTCCCGGCGCGCAGTATCGTCGACCGACTCCCCCTGCTTGTCACAGGTCCCGGCCGGGATCTCCCAGAGTTCGCGGCCCGTGGCATAGCGGAATTGCCGGACCAGGACTATGCGGCCGTCAGCCTGCCGCGGCACGATCCCGACCGACCCAGGATGCCGCACGATCTCGCGGATGGTGGTCTGACCCGTGGGCAATCGAACCTCGTCTCTGTACACCTGGAACAGCTTCCCGGGATACACGACCTGGCCACTGATACGTTCTTCCATCGGTCCTCCACTCGTCGAATCCAATCCATTCCGCTGGCGGGAATCCTCCGCTATCATGCTGGCTTAAGACATGATCGAACGTACCGTCCTCGAGATCGCGCAACATCGGTTCTGGGCGTGGCAGCGCCGGACGGCCGCCACCCCACGAAACCAGCTTCGCGAAACCGATCAGCTCCTCGGCGTGATCGAAGAATGCAGGGTGCGCCGCATCAACTTCATCCCGGCCGACATCTGGCGCCGCATCGTCCACCTGCTCGGTCAGCTCGATCGGCGCTACACGGAGAAGCTCGGCATCGATCGCTCGGTTGATCGAACCTCGGAGGTTCTCTTTGAAGCCCAGGAAGATCTGATGCTCGCCGCGCGCGCGAACCGCCGTCCCAAGCCCTCGAACGTCATCCCGCTCTTCCCCCCACCCGACTAACATCCGGGGGCAGGTCCCTCACCGCGGCCAGGTTGGGGCGTTGGCCTTCATGCGAGCCACGGCGTGCTCCGCAAGCATCACGCAGCTCAGATGGTTGTTGGCCCGGGGCACGACCGGCATGATCGAGGCGTCGATGACGCGGAGGCCCGCCAGGCCGATGACGCGGCAATCGGGATCGACAACAGATCGAGGATCCTGCGGCGAGCCCATCCGGCAGGTACCCACCGCGTGGCCGATGGTCCCGCATTTTTGCAGCAGCCACCGATCGAGGTCCGGCTCAGTAGGCAGGTCGCCGATGGCGCTGACTCCGGCATCGATTCGCACATCATCCGCGATCTCGCGGACCGCAGGATGCTGGGCCAGCTCGAGAAGTCGCCTGACCCCGTCCCGCATCCGACTGAGATCCCGGTGGTCGCTGAGCATCCGCAAATCGATCTCGGGCTCGGCCTCGGGGTCGCGCGAGGCCAGTCGAATCTGACCCTCTGAGAATGCCTGGAACAAGGTGACGAAGATCGCGCCATGAGCACGCCCGTCTTCCGAGGGCATGTACAGGTTGAAGGAGCCAAAGCCCAGGTCATTGCTGCCGGTGCCAGGACGCCCGGAGGTGAATCGGACCAGGCAGTTCAGCGGATAGCGTGTGTCATCGACGATCGGAAACCCCTGCTTCAGCCGGAGGTTAAGGTCGATCGCCGGGTGATCCTGCAGGTTGGATCCGACACCGGGCAAGTCGCGAACGGTCGCAATCTGATGTTCGCGAAGATGCGGGGTTGGCCCGACCCCGGACCTGAGCAGAATTGCCGGCGAGTAGGCGAACCCCGCCGACAGGATGACCTCGCGACCCTCGAACTCCGTCCAACCCTGAGCGGTCCGTGCGCGCACCCCGGTGGCCTGATGTCCATCGAACAGCACCCGGTCCACCAGGCAGTCGCCGAGGATGGTGAGATTCTTGCGATCGCGAGCAGGCTCCAGGTAGGCGTCGTTTGTGGACACGCGCTGTCCATCGCGACTGTTGTGCGCTGCCGGGGAGACCCCGGTGCTCTTAGGGGCGTTATGGTCGTCGGACCAGCCATAACCGAGGCTCACAGCGGCGTCGGCAAGGGCGAGATCGACCGCGCCCCATCGGGCTCGCGGCGGCCTGGTGATCGGCAACCTGCCGCCACGGCCGTGATAGGCCGCATCACCGAAATCATGGTCGTCCTCGAGACGCCTGAAGGTGGGCAGCACCTCGGCCCCGGACCAACCGTCGCAACCCTGGGCGGCCCAGGAATCATAGTCGTCAGGCAGCCCGCGGATCGCGACCTGGACATTGACCGAGGAACATCCGCCGACTCCCTTCCCCCGACCGTAGGGTGTTGGCTGCTGAATACCGGTCATCCGCGCCGCGAGATTTTGCCACCAGTACTGCGGGAAGCGCTCGGTATCCAGCAGCGCGAGCGAGTTCGGCCCTCGCATGGCAGCGGGGGCGTCTGCCGAACGAAAGTCCGGACCCGCCTCGAGGAGGAGAACGGACCATGTCGGGACTTCGGAAAGACGGCCGGCCACGGCCGCGCCCGATGAGCCTGCACCTACCACGATGTAGTCGTAGATCAAGCGCTACTCTTCGACGTCCGCCCCTTTCGATTTCTGGTAGGCGTTGATGACCGCCTGCGCGGCGTGCGCCGGCACCTCTTCGTAATGGGAAAACTTCATCTGATACTGGCCGCGCCCCTGCGTGATCGAGCGTAGGTCGATCGGGAATCGATACATCGACGAGAGCGGCACCTGTGCCTTGACGCGCTCGAGATGATCGCCAGAAGGCTCCATGCCCGCGATCTTGCCGCGTTTGCCGTTGAGGTCACTGATCACGTCGCCCATGTAGCGCTCGGGGACCAGCACCTC
>JALZAV010000102.1 GCA_030948145.1 Candidatus Dormiibacterota bacterium | reverse complement strand
TGCTAAACGGCGATGTTCTCGCGCTGACCCGGTCGACCAGCGGGGTGACAGACATGAGCGTACCGATGACGATCAGTGTTCTATCCAGCTCTGCCCTTCCCCAGCTGGCAGGTTGCTAGGCGCAGCCTTACGACCGCGTTCAAGTAGGCGCGCAGTTCGACGGGCATCTCGAGTTCATAACTTGTCCGGTCGGGGACACCAGCCTCAAACGCTCGTATGGCACTAAAGCGCCACTCGCGTGGGGCGAGCCCCGCGTCAAATCCCGACTATGCCCAGCGAATTTTCTGGTCACAATCGGAATTCGGGGGGGGTAAAACATTCACTGTATGATCCTTTCCGTCCCTTTGAGACCTGCGCGGGACAATCCTCAAGCCGAGGTACGGAGGCAAGGAGACAATGGATAGGGTTAATCCGCCGTCGCCCGTACGGAGCTGGCTACATAATCTGGATAACCAGCAGGCCCGGATGGTGGAATCAATCCGTCAGTGCATCTCAGAGGAAGCGTCAGATGCACGCGAGTTCATCTACCATGACGCGCTAGGTTATGGACCGACCAAGAAAGGCTTCGATCGGGTCATGTATGTGGCGGTTTTTCCCGAACACGTCAATCTGGGATTCTTCTTTGGCGCCTCGCTCGATGACCCCAGTCGCTTGCTCTCGGGCGAAGGCAAGCGCATGCGCCATGTGAAGATGCACACGGTCGACGACGCTGAGCGGGAAGACATTAGGAAACTTGTTCGGGAGGCTTGGAGGCAAGGCCCCATTCAGGTGGGTGCATTGCACCAGTCTCGTGGGAGGTCCAGCAGAGTTCGCGACATCGCCTAAGCAACTGGGCTGGCCAGAGCCTGAAGCGCCGCGGGTGTTCCGCGACGTTCGGCGGCACGGGGTTCCACTCTTTTCAGAATGAGCTTTGAGAGTTCGCAGTCATCAATCGCTGCGCGGCGGCCTCTGCGCCGTCGGTGCGCACTGCGTCGGCCATGAATCGGGCACGGGCTGCCACTTCAGGCCGGAGGGCGTGGCTGAGAGTCTCGGCCAGCGAGTCGGTGGTCGGTACCACGGGCGGGTGCGCGGCTCCGATTCCGAGGTCGTCACATCGTTTCGCCCAATAGCCATACCGAGCCCGAGGGTCACAAGCTTCCTTCGCACGATTGTCCTCACATCGGCGAAGATAGCAAACCCCAGCGGGCGGTCGGACCAGGCTATCTCAAGACGACCGACCCCAGTGCAGGACCGGCGGACGCCGGTCCAGGTGGCTAGATGAAATCGGATCCCTGATCTGGCCTGAAGCGTCGGACGACACCAAAAGCGGATCCAGCCACTATTAGAAATAGGTGATCACCGGCGGCGACCGACCAATCGAACGTGCTCGGGCTGGGGACCGTGCGGCCTTCGAGTCCGTTCTCATGCCGCTCCTCGATCCGGCGTATCGCTTGGCGCTTGGAATTCTTTTGCGACCAGCCGAGGCGGAGGACGCTGTGCAAGAAGCCGCATTCAGAGCGTGGCGAAAAATCGGGAATGTTCGACCAGGGGCTGAATTCCGCCCGTGGTTCTTAGCCATCGTCGCAAACGAATGCCGCCGCATGAGGCGTCTACGGTGGTGGTCCGTGGCGCTTTCTCCCCAGCTTGATTGGAGTCAAGAAACGCCGATAAACGTCGAAGCGATTGATGTCGCGAAAGCGTTTGCCCACCTCAGGGTCGGCGACCGCCAGATCCTCGTGCTTCGTTACTACGCCAACCTCTCCGTGCAGGAAACGGCAGACGCTCTCGGCTTGACCGCTGAAGCGGCGAAGTCCAGGATCCACCGGGCGCTTCGGAAGCTTCGTCCTTACGTAGCTACTGACGATGTTGCGGAGGCGTTTTGATCCAATGAATGAACGCGAATTCGGTGATTGGCTTCAGCACTCGCTCGATCGCCAGCCGGTTCCGCCCGGACTGGCCCCTGAGGTTCAGGCGAATGCACGACCTCGGTCATCGACGGGTCGCTTCATTGGCACCGCCGCTCCAACCCTTGTGATCGTTCTCATTGCGGTCGTCATCTTTGGCATCCGAACGCTTCATTCGAATACTGGTGCCGTTGGGCCATCGCCAAAGCCAACTCAGAACATCAGTCCGACTCCTACCGTGGCCGCTAACTCCCGATGCCAACTCCCACTGAGCACGATTACTGCGCAGGGTCAGCCGCCAATTCAGCAGCCCGGATTTCTGACCTACCCGGATGGCAGCTACAAGGCCGACGGCTCGGTTCGGGCCGCGCCGAGCACCTGGTCATTCGACGAAGCTCTGCAGCGCTGGGTGCCAGCCTTGCTCCGGTATCTGTCGCCGGATGGCCGTCAATACGTCGCCGATTCCACCAATGGCTCGATCACGATCGTCGATGTCGCGACAGGCAGGCAAACCCAGTTGGTCACCAGCGGTGTGGCCCGAGTGCTGGGTTGGGCGAACCAGGGCATCGTGTACGTCGGCCAGAACGGGACGCGACAAGGCATCGTGCTGGTCGATCCGCAGACTCGAGCCTCGCGCGAGCTGAGCGTCCCCGTCCTGCTCCCCCAGGGCCGCGTGCATGGCGACGCGCTCTGGGTCATCGGCGTGGATTCCAGCACGGCCCCGATCCTCGTGCGTTTCGACTTGACGAATGGGCAGAGCAGCATCAGGTACAGATTCGCTCAGCACACTCAAAGTCACTCACTGCCCACATTCCAGGGCTTCGACGATTTGGGTAATCCGCTGATCGTCGATGCGCCGTCAGGCCTCGGGAGTCCATTCGAAGTGCTGGTCGTGACTGGCATTCAGAAGGCCACCACGATCTACTCCGGTCAGGCAACTTCTACTTTCCGGCCGGCGCAGCAAGCTGTGGGCGATCCGCGTGGGATTTGGATGCTCGGCACTGATGGCAGCCTGTGGCTCTACGATGCCGCGCATGGCCTTCATTCAATACCACTACCAGCGGGGAGTCCCGCCATAGCCGCCCTCGCCGGGGCGTGCAAATGACGTGCGGCGGTGGTCGGAGGTTCGTGCGGCGGCCCTGGCGGCTTGCCTCTGCTCGCTTTTGCCGAGTGCAGCAAGAATGAACCGAGTTTTCAGGCCTAAGTCGGTGGCAGGTGGAGTGCTGGTCGGCCACTGGCTGCTGCTGACCGCCCGGATTCCGGGGTGGTTTAGCGGCGGCTCACGCGTGGCGAGTAGCGACGAACATGGCTGGCTGCCCATCCCCTTATCCATCCCACAAGGAGCCGTGGGTCGACCTTCCATTTGGCGAGGAAGTCGATCACCCCCAGCCTGACCAGGCGTCGCTCTTCGCCCTCTGACAACGTCTTATTCGACAACACGATCACTGGCTGATCGACCGTCGCCGGCTCTGCCCTGAGCTCCTCGAGAACCTCGAGGCCATCCCCGCCCGGCATTTCCATGTCGAGGATCAGGAGATCCGGCTCGGTCTTCCGGACCGCTTCGAGAGTTTCCGCGCCATCGGTGGCGACCTCGACGCGGTGGCCCGCGCTCTCGAGGACAGCCTGGTTCAGCGTTGCCAGGTCCGGATCGTCCTCGGCCAGGACGATGTCCAGTGGCCGGGCCTGCTCCAATTGACTGATGCGCTTGAGCATGCACGCTGCTGGCCCTGGTGTCAAACGAATCTGCATCAGTAGCGGCGCTGCCACGTCGGTAATCACACGGCCGCTGGCCAATCTTGCCGTGGCGACGTTGGCGAGGTCTACGCCGGAAGCCATCGACTTGGAAATCGGGATGCTTGACATGGCTGCGGTCTGCTCTCAGCATTTTCGCGGTGACCCCCGCCTCGCCAGGGCTGCGCTTGGAGAGTTCTAAGGTTGATAGGTCGTCAATCGGGACAACAAATAAGGCCCGGCCGCGAACATCGGTGGCGCCGGACTTCCGTCGGCTGTTCGAGACCGCTCCTGGCTTGTATTTGGTCCTCGATCCTGAGTTGAGCATCGTTGCGGTCAGCGATGCGTACCTGCAGGCGACCATGACCAAAAGGGAGGAGATCTTGGGGCGGGGCCTATTTGAAGTCTTTCCGGACAATCCGGAGGATCCTGATGCCAGTGGGACGCGGAACCTACAGGCGTCGCTCGATCGCGTCCGTCGGAACCTGATGCCAGATACGATGGCCGTTCAGAAGTACGACATACTGCGCCCAGCAGCGGACGGCGGCCGGTTCGAGGAACGATACTGGAGCCCAGTCAACTCGCCGGTCCTCGGCAAGAACCGGCGACTGGAGTACATCATCCACCGGGTGGAGGACATGACCGAGTATGTACGCCTTAAGCGGCGCGAGGCCGAGCAGGAAGAGGTAACTGCCGAGCTTCGAGAGCGCAGCTCGAAGATGGAAGCCGAGGTCCTAGCGCGTTCGATCGAGCTGCGAGATTTGAATCGGCAGCTTCAGGCGGCCAATAACGCCAAGAACGAGTTCCTTTCCAGAGTAAGCCATGAGCTACGCACGCCATTGGCCGCGGTTCTCGGCTTCAGCGAACTCCTGGGTCTCTCGAACCTCGGCGCAAAGGAACAGCGATTTGTGGCGCTGATCGTCAAGGCATCCAATCACCTGTCGAATCTCCTCAACGAAGTCATCGACATTTCGCGCATCGAATCCGGACACTTGGCGATGTCTCCAACCCCGGTGGCGGTAGTCCCATTTCTTTCAGAGACTGTGGACCTGATGCGGCCGCTGGCGACGACGCACCAGGTGGGGTTCGAAATGGACCTGACCCCTGGCGCAGGTGTATATGTGTTTGCCGATCGCCAACGGCTCCGGCAAGTTACGATCAATCTGCTCGCGAACGCGATCAAATACAACCGGCCTCAGGGAAAGGTCGCGGTGCGCGTCGAGGGTGCGGCCGATGAGAGTGCGCGACTCGTCATCGAGGATACCGGTCCTGGGATTTCCGCTATCGACATGGACAAGTTGTTTGTGCAGTTTGAGAGGCTTGACGCGCCAAGCCGAGGCATTGAGGGTACCGGCCTTGGCCTCACTCTCTCGCGGAGTCTGACCGAAGCGATGGGCGGTAGGCTGCGCGCATCCAGCATCGTCGGCCAGGGATCGAGCTTTTGCATCGAGCTCCCGAGCTGCGAACCTTCGGCAGTAGAGGAGGGCGCTGATGCCGAGCACGCCACGGTAATCCAACAGTATCCGACCGCGGCCTGTGTCCTCTACATCGAGGACGTGGCGACTAATGTGCAACTCATCGAAGAGGTCATCGCGCGCCGTCCATCAATTCGTCTCATCTCGGCGAGCCTGGGTGGTACCGGCCTCGACCTCGCCCGTGACCACCGCCCCGACCTCATCCTCCTTGACCTTCACCTACCTGACCACAACGGCGGGGAAGTGCTTCGCCGCCTCCGTGAGGACTCCGCCACGCAGTTCATTCCGGTCGTGGTGCTAACGGCTGACGCGACCCGTCGACAGCTCGATGCGCTGCTTAAGGCCGGAGCCTCTCAATACCTGACTAAGCCACTTCATGTCCATCGCCTGCTGGAAGCCCTCGATGAGCGTCTGGCGCCTTAGCCATGGTCGGTGAGTCATCGCGGCGGGTAGGCCAGCCGGGGCCATACAGACTAGTGATTGCCGATGATGACGAGGACCTACGGGAGCTCGTCCGTGCGATGGTCCTGACCGGCGCTGAGAACGAGTTTGTTGTCGTGGCGGAGGCAACCAACGGCCTCGATGCCGTCGCGATGGCTTCCGCGCATCGGCCAGATCTCGTTCTACTCGATTTATCGATGCCCGGCATGGATGGGTTGAGGGTGATTGCTGAGATTCGCAAGCGCTGCCCGCTTACGAACATTCTTGTCCTTTCTGGATTTGACGTGGCCGACGGTGGACCCCGTGCCATGGCGGCTGGCGCCCATGGGTACCTGATCAAGGGCGCACCCCGAAACGAGCTGCTCACCGCGCTGAGAAGCACTCTTCAGAGCCTGGAGTTCAGGGCCGATCAACGCTGAGCACACACCCTGATCCGATCGGCAGGGGCGCCGGATTGCCTTAGGCGAGGGCCGCTCGGATCCACTGGAAGCGCATCCAACCAGGTTGAGGGCCAGGTCTCTAGCGGTTGGCGATTGCGGGCGATACATCGCGGACCAGGGCATGGAGGAAGCGATGGGTGGCGGGGGCCGGGCTGACCTCGACCAGGCCTGCGGCGACGGCCTCGTCCAGCGGGCCGAGGGCGGCGCTCACCGGGCACCCCAGGATGGAGGCGACGAGCGGCACCGGGAACTCGTAACCCACGATCGACGCCGCCTGCAGCAATCCCACGCCTACCGATGACAGACGGCGTAGACGGGCATCGATGGCGTCTCGCAGGCTCGCCGTGACCAGAGAAGCCGCCGCGCCGGCAGGCCGCTCCGCGACCACCCGTCCCACTTCGCTCACGAAGAACGGATTGCCGCCGCTCAGTGCGTGCACTTCTTCAGCTTCAGCA
>JALZAV010000009.1 GCA_030948145.1 Candidatus Dormiibacterota bacterium | reverse complement strand
CGCCTACCCCGACCCCCACGCCCACGCCCACGCCCACGCCCACGCCCACGCCCACGCCCACGCCGACGCCAGGATTCGCGATCACCAGTGACGGCGAGTCAGTGACGTTCGCCTTCCAGAACAACGCACAGGGCTGCGGCGGCATCGTGACCGCGATCGGCAGCTTCCGGACGAACGGGGTCGGCGGGACGGTCAGCTACCAGTGGATCCGCAAGGACAGTAGCGGCACGCACGTGACGCCTGTGGCTACCATCGTCGTCGCGGCCGGTGACACGGGTGTCCACAACGTGGCAACCGACCGGTGGGCGCCTGAATCCAGTGGCACCGAGCAGCTGGTCTTCAACTCGCCATCCTCGCCGCCGATCGGCCAGCAACGCTGGACCTGCTGACCGTCACAGCCTCGGTCACCGACCAGCTGGTGAATTGCCCGATCCATGCCGCCTAGCGGGATCTTTCCCGTGGTTCACGCGGCAGTGGGCGCTTGATAACGGGTGATCCGGCCGCCTCCGGCTCGTTTCCCCTGGTAGAGTGCCTCGTCGGCGCGAGCGAGCAGGGCCTCCGCAGTCGTCCCGTCGTCCGGGAAGAGGGCAACCCCGATGCTCAGCGCCACGGTAACGTTCGTCCCACGCAGCGTCTGGCCCATCGCCGCGTACATGTCCTGGATGCGGGCAGCCACCAGCATTGCGCCTGGACCGTCGGCGTCCGAGAGCAGGAGCACGAACTCGTCGCCACCAAAGCGGAAGGGCTCATCGCCGACGCGGACCGAGAATCGCAGCAGGCTGGCGATCTCCTTGAGCAGCTCGTTGCCGGTGTTGTGGCCGAGACGGTCATTGACAGCCTTGAAGCCGTCGACATCGACCATCAAGACCGCCATGGGGCGCCTGGTCCGAAGCGCGGGACCGAGCCAGACGGGAAGCTGCTCGCGGAGTGCTCGCAGGTTGTGCAGACCGGTCAAGTCGTCGATCCGGCTCATCTTCATCAGGCGCCGGCGCTCGCGTTCCCAGTTGCTGGTGAGCAGGACGGCGTAGCCATAGATCAGGAAATGCGATATCGCATTGATCGCGAGGAAGCCTCCGCTGTCACCGCTGAGCCCCGCGCTCACAACCGCAACGCCGGCCGCGATCGCAAGGGCGGTGAGGCGCGGCAGGAGGGCGGCGGCACTCAATGCGATCAGGAAATAGACAAGCTGGAGGTCGATCCCTCCGGCCATGGACTTTTCGAGGTAGGCAACAGCGGCCACGGCGGCGAGCAGGATCGCGAGGGCGAGGACCCGTTTCATGCCCACCGTACGGAGACGCATTTGGACCTAGAACGGATCAGGCCCGGCTTGGTTGCACTCAGCCGGCAGACCGCGGGCGCCGCGAGCCCACCAGCCGAACCACCCAGATCGCCAGCAGCAATCCAAGGCCGGCCAGCAGCGAGGCCATCGGATGCGTACAACCGACCACAAGCCAGGGCACGGCGAGCGCCAGCCCGCTGAGTGCTTCCCGGAGGGGAACCCCGGACCCGATCGGGGTGTCGCAGTTCACGCATTTCCCGCGCTGGGCCAGGTAGCTGATCACCGGAATCAGCTCGTCTAGGGTCAGCCGGTGGTGGCAGGTGGTGCAATGCGAGGGCGGCCAGAGGAGCGATTCGCCCCGGGGAAGCCGGTCCGTCGCCAGCTCGAAAAAACTGCCCAGGGCCATCCCGAGCGGAAGCAAGAAGGCCGCCCCAAGCAGGTTGCACAGGATGTCAAGCAATCAATGTCACCCTCCGCCCAATCGGCCCCTGAGACGCTCCGAGTGATCGACGCCTATCTCCAGGTCCTCGTCGACCAGGGCGCGTCTGACCTCATCCTGACCGCTGGGGCTCCCCCCACGATGCGCCAGGACGGCGATCTCGTCCCGATCGCCAGGGAACCGCTGCGCCCCGAGCAGATCGAGGCCATCGGCCGCGAAGTCCTCGCCGGCGATCGATGGGACCGCTTCATGCAGGAGGGCGACCTCGACTTCTCCTTCAATTGGATGGGGAAGGCGAGGTTCCGGATCAACGCCTTCAGGCAACGTGGTTCGGTCGGACTGGCGCTGCGGCTGATTCCCTACACGATTCCGACATTCGACGAGCTCAGGGTGCCCCCGGTCGTTCGCGGCCTGACCCGGCTGAACCAGGGACTGATCCTCGTGACCGGACCGACCGGGTCTGGCAAGTCGTCCACGCTGGCGGCCATGGTCAATGACATCGTCGCCACCCGACCATGTCACGTCATCACGATCGAGGACCCGATCGAGTATGTCTACCGCCATCAGGCAGGTATTGTCGAACAACGCGAGGTCGGGGCCGACGTACGCTCGTTCGCCGACGCGCTCCGGGCGTCGTTGCGGCAAACGCCAGATGTGCTGCTGATCGGTGAGATGCGCGACCTGGAGACGATCTCCGCCGCCATCACGATCGCCGAGACCGGCCACCTGGTGCTGGCCACATTGCATACGAACGATACGACCCAGGCTGTCGACCGCATCATGGACGTGTTTCCGGCTGAACAGCAGCAGCAGGTACGGGTCCAGCTGGCGAACACACTGGCGGCCGTCATTTACCAGCAACTCCTGCCGCGCAAGGATGGTCCCGGCCGGGTGGCGGCCTTCGAGGTGCTCCTCAACACCATGGCGGTGCAAAACCTCATCAAGGAAGGCAAGACACGCCAGCTGCGCAACGTGCTCGAGACCAGCTCAAAGGATGGGATGAACACCATGGAACGTAGCCTGGGCGACCTGGTCAAGGCCGGGCTGGTCGACTACAGCCTGGCGGCCTCCCGCGCCACGCACCCCGAAGAACTCCGGCGCATCGCGGCCTGACATCATTCCCGCGGAGCTCGATCTGCGCATGGTTGCTCCGCTTGACGCGTTTGAACCGGTTACACAAATGAAAGGGGTGCTGTCGACCAGCGAGGCTGCGCGCTGGCTTGGGATCAGCAAGTCCACCCTGATCCGAGCCGTCAACCGCGGAGATATCGCCCCCGCCTTCCGCACGCCGGGCCGCCACCTACGCTTCACGTTTGACGATCTGGAGGCCATCAAGCGGCGCCTCGCGTCCCCACTGGTGGACCTCGGGTGAGCGCCGTCGAGCGGGACGCTCCCCAACTGAGCGGCGGCCCTCGCCCGGTCAAGCGCCTCGGCGAGCTGCTGATCGAGAATGGCCTGCTGACCAAGGAGCAGCTGCAGCGAGGTCTGGACGAGCAGAAGCGCTCGAGGCTTCCCCTGGGACAGGTCCTGCTGGCCGCGGGTCTGGTCGACGAGAAGGCGCTCGCAGGCATGCTGAGCCTGCATTTCAACGTCCCCTTGATTGACTTCAGCAGGGCCCGCGTCGAAAAGGACGCACTCGCGCTGATCCCGGAGTCCTACGCCCGCGAGCACAGCATCCTACCCATCCGGTTGCAGAAGGACGAACTTGAAATCGCCACCATCGATCCCGGCGACCTGGCCCTGCTCGCCGAGCTCAAGGTTCTGACCCGCAGGCGGATCAAGCCGCTGATCGGCGTCCGGTCGGAGATCGACCGGGCCATCGGCCAGTTCTACAAGCTCCAGGGTGGCGTCGATCGCCACGTACGCTCGTTTGAGGAGGGCCGCCAGCCGGCCACCCCACGCCGGCGCCTTGCGGAGGTCAAGCTGGACGCACCGGTCGTCCAGATGGTCGATCTCATCATCGCCCAAGGGGCCGAAGAGCGCGCCTCTGACATCCACATCGAGCCGCAGCGAGACCATCTGCGGATCCGCTTCCGGATCGATGGCGTCCTTCACGACGCCACCACGCTGCCGGCGACGCTGGCCGCGCCGATCGCCTCGCGCGTCAAGCTACTGGCGAACCTGGACATCGTCGACCGCCATCATCCGCAGGACGGCCAGATCCAGACCACGGTCGAGGGACGGCCGCTGGACATTCGCGTCGGCACGATCGAGACGATCTGGGGGGAGAAGCTGGTGCTTCGCCTGCTCGAACGGTCCCGCTCGATCCTTGGCGTCAACACGCTTGGCTTTTCAGCCGGCTCGCTGGCGACGTTCATCGATATGATTCGCAGCCCCTACGGCATGATTTTGGTCACGGGTCCGACCGGCAGCGGCAAGACCACCACACTCTATGCGGCGCTGAGCGAGCTCGACCGGACCCAACAGAACGTGATGACCATCGAAGACCCGGTCGAGTACACGTTCGACAACGTCAACCAGATCCAGATCAACCGACTGGCCGGCATCACGTTCGCGAACGGCCTGCGCGCCATCCTGCGCCAGGACCCCGACGCCATCCTGGTCGGCGAGATCCGGGACAAGGAAACGGCCGAGATTTCGGTACAGTCGGCGATGACCGGTCACCTCGTTCTCTCGTCGCTCCACGCAACCGATGCTATCGGCGCTATCTACCGATTCCTGGAAATGGGCATCGAGCCGTTCATGGTGACCTCGGCGGTCGTCGGTGTCCAGGCGCAACGGCTGGTGCGCCGGATCTGCGATCGGTGCACCACGCCGTACACGCCGCCGGCCCAGGAAATGGCGTTTTATCGGGCGATCGGTGGCGTCGGTACATCCTTCACACACGGCACCGGTTGCGCGAACTGTTCGCACACGGGGTTTCACGGCCGGATCGGCATCTTCGAGGTGCTCAAGATCACGGACGCGATCAAGCGCCTGCTGCTTCGCGATGCGTCTCCGGAATTGCTCCGGCAGCAAGCGATTAATGACGGCATGACGACCATGCGGGAGTCTGGTCTGGCCAAGATCGACCAGGGACTGACGACCATCGGCGAGGTCATCCGGTCGGTCCACGTCATCGAGGTACCGGGTGCCTAACTACGCGTACCGGGCCTACGACGAAGCCGGCAAGCGGCGCGACGGTCAGGTCGAAGCCGGCGGGCCGTCGGATGCCGAGCAGGCGCTCTGGCTCCAGGGCCTCAAGATCATCCAGCTCCGACCCGTCCCCCCAAAGCAGACGATGGCGGACTATTTCCCGTCCGTATACAAGGTCTCCCAGGCCGACATCATCCTGTTCACCAGGCAACTCGCCACCTTCGTGAACGCCGGCGTCCCGATGAGTCGCGCCCTGTCGACGATCGCCGAGGAGACGGGGTCTGCGCTATTCAAGCGCGTGATCCTCGCGGTACTCGAGGACCTCGAACGGGGCCAGAATCTCTCTGAAACGCTCGCCAAACACCCGACCGTATTCCCGGCGCTCTACGTCGACCTCATCCGGGTTGCCGAGTTGACCGGCAACCTGGAAAGCACGCTGAAAGAGCTCGCGAATTACCTCCGCCGCGACACGAATACGGTGCGCCGGGTGCAGTCGGCAATGATCTATCCAGCCGTCATCATGGTCGTGGCGGGCGTCGTCATCATCATCATGGTCTTCTTCGCGCTGCCCGCGTTTGTCAAGATCTTCGCCGAATTCAAGGTCCAGCTCCCGCTCCCGACCCGGATCCTGATCGGCATCGTCGCTTTCGTTCAGAAGTGGGTCTTTGCAATCACGGGCACCCTTAGCGCTATCGCCGCCGCAATATTTTTCGCGCTGCGAACGCAGCGAGGACTCTACGCCAAGGACGACATCGCGCTCCGGATGCCGATCCTCGGACCGATCGTGCTCTCCGCGGTTCTCAACCGCTTCTCCCGGACCCTCTCCACGGTGCTGAAGGCTGGCGTGCCACTGGGGCAGACCTTCGACGCCGTGATCGCCGCCACCGCGAACCGGGTCTTCCAGCGCGGGCTTAGCACCGTCAAGGAGCAGATGACCGGCGGCGAAGGATTCGCAGGGCCACTGGTGCGCACCGGACTGTTCCCGCCGATGCTGACGCAAATGATCCGGGTCGGCGAAGAAACCGGAACGCTCGACAGCTATCTCGAGCAAGCTGCCGAGTTCTACGAGGAGGAACTGGAGTACCGCATCCGTGCCATGACGGCACTGATCGAACCGGTCATGACGATCGCCGTCGGGGTCGTCGTCGGCTTCATCGCCGTGTCGTTGATTTCCGCCATGTACGGATTGGTTGGCGCCCTGAAATGAGGAAGTCCCCCGGCTTCAGCCTGATCGAGACGACCGTCGCGGTGGCGTTGATGGGCGTGATCGTCGTCACCATCCTGAGCGCGTTTTCCTCCGTCTCGATCGCCGCGACCCGGCACCAGCAGCAAACGAGCCTCGACAGGCTGACGCGCTCCGCCGCCGAGTACATCAAGAGCCAGGCCTATGGCGCGACATATCTCTCCCTGAGTCCATTGCCGGCCGGATACAGCCTGAGCTACCAGGTGCAGTACTACGCGGTCGGACCGTCGTTCTCGACAGGCAATCCCGACGTCGGACTGGAGGAGATCTTGCTGACCGTAACGGGACCCAACAGCACGAGCGAACGGCTCGTTTTCCTGAAGGTGCAGCCATGAGCCGGCGGAAAGCCGGCCAGGGGGGCTTCACGCTCGTCGAGCTGATGATCGGCATGGCACTCTTCACCGTGATCACGATCGCCATGGGGGGCACCTTTCTCATCGGAACCCGCACGCTCACAAATGAAGCGAGGCAGATCGCGGCCGACACGGCCGTGAGCCATGCGAGCTTCACGCTGACGCGGGACCTGGCGAGCGCCACGACCATTCCTACCGGAACAATTGCCGCGGGCAGCACGGTCGCCTTCACCTACGGGTCGCCGGCCGTCACCGTCAGATACAGCATCGATAGCAGCAGCAGCCTGATCCGGACCGTTGCCGGCTCAGCGCAGGTAGCGGCGCGCGGCATTACGAGCGTCGTCATCACCGCGACCGGCTGCTACGAGACGGCCACCATCCAGCCGTCGGCGGCCGGGGCGGCCAGCGTCACCCTCAATGTCAGCAACCGCCCGGCAGGATGCTTCTGATGGCCCGGCGCAGGCAGGGCCAGCGCGGCCAGGCTTTGCTACTCATCCTGGTGTTCATCGCCGCCTTCCTCCTGGTCGTCTGGGCCGGCCTCACGCTGGCCAGCGCCGGTTTCCTGGCCCTCGACGGAGTGAGAGCCGATACCCGCAACACCTATGCGCTGGATGCCGGCGTCGCCTACGCCATCCAACTCGAGGATTCAACGGGCACGGCCACCGCCTGCAACAGCAACCTCGGCCAGAGGCTCACGCTGACCTACCCCTCCGGCGGCATCACGATCAACGTGAACATCACGCCGGTCGCGGGGTGCAAGAAACCAAAGCCCAGCTATACGGTCGTCGTCACCAACCTCGCCGGCGGCCGCCAGCTGACGGCCGTGATCGCGTCATCAAACGCGGGCAAGAAGGCGTCCTGGACGGTTACCTGGGAGGCGTACCAGTGACACGCCGGCTCGCGATCGACCTGGGAGTCCGCGAACTCAAGATCGTACTCGGCGACGGCCGTCGCGTGACCCGCCACGCCGAGGCCCCCCTGCCGGAGGGCGCCATGCAGGACGGGGTCCCAACCCAGCTGCTCACCACCGCGCTGCGCGCCGCCACCGAAGGCTGGGGTGGCACGACCATGTTGGCTCGGGTCGCGATCGCCGACGCCGGCGTCGCCGTCCGCGATTTCCCCCTGCCGAGGATGCCGGAACGCGAGCTGGCAACAGCGGTCGGCTACGAGGGCCGCCGGCTGGTACCGATCGATGCCAACGAGCTCTACTATGCCTGGCACGCGCAACGCGTGGAGGCGGGCTATGCCGTCTACCTGGTGGCCGCCCGGCGCGACATGATCGACGCCGTGCACCGCGCGGTGTCCGCCGCCGGGCTCCAGGTCGAGCGGATCGACCTCAAGCCGCTGGCCTTGGCCCGCGGCATGGGCGCAAGCGACGGGCTGGTCCTGGAGTGGGGCGGCTCGGAGGCCACCCTGGTCCTGATGGTCGGCGGGCGGCCCCGCTTTTTTCGGACCTTCCTGCTGGACGCTCCCGCCGAGGAGGTCGATGCCCAGCTCGATGAGCTGGCATTCTCGCTCAACGCCCTCGTTCGGTTCATGCGCACGGTCGCCCCCGATACCACGATCGGTCCGACCACCCCGCTCTATGTCGCGGGACGGTTCGCCTTCGTCGACGACGGCCCTGGACGGATGCAGCGGCGCCTCGACTTTTCGGTCCGGCTCCCGGTGTTGTCGCATGTCACCTGTGCCCCGACCTTCCCCTGGCAGGCGCACCTGGCCGGTATCGGCCTGCTGAAGCAGCTGAGCTGGCGCGCGCGCTTGATTCCGACACAGGGAGGTGACGTCCGTGTCGCGGCCTGATCACACCCCGCGGGTCGCCGTCGATTTCGCCGCGCCGTTGCGCCGACCGCACCGGGGCCGCCGCGCGCTTATCTTCGTCACCGTGATCGCGCTCAGCGCGGGCGCCCTTCTTGTCGCCGTCGGCCAGCTGCTACTGCGCTGAAAGAACCTTCACGGAATCCGCAAGATTACGGCCTTACAGTCGACGTGACTAAGGAGGTATTTACGAATATCATGATTATCCAACGCCTCGCCGAGGCGCGAAAGCGCAATCAAGAGGGATTCACCCTCGTCGAATTGCTCGTCGTTATCGCGATCCTCGGGATCCTTGCCGCCATTGTCCTGTTCAACATCTCGGGCGTCAGTGCCAGCGCGGCCTGCAACGCCATGAAGACCGACGGCGCGACGATCCAGTCCGCCGCGGACCTGTATTACAACAGCAAAGGCGTCTACCCGGATGCGGCGGTGACCGGCGACACGGCCACTCCCGCGAACCTAGACGGCGTCGCCGTCACCAAGCTGCTCACCGCGAACCTGCTCCACCAGGCACCGCCGACCACCGAGACCTTCACCTACGAAGGCAACCCGCCGACCACCTCCTTCGGCAACGGTACGGTACATGGCGCCCTGACCGGCGCGACCTGCGTCTACAACTAACCGGCGACTTTTTATCAGGAACGGGCGGCCTTCGGGCCGCCCGTTTTTCTTTTGCCCCACTCCGGCGTCGGCATCCTCTGAAAACGGTCGGACTGCGCCTGCGCAGGCCGACACGCGCCGCAGGCGAGCTTTAGCGTAGGGCGCGCGACGAGCCGTCCGAGCCAGGGCAACCCGAGCCCTGCCGCTCCTGCGGCAGCGAGGGGCCCGCGGGAGGACACCGGGCAAGTCGCATGCGCCCGTGTTACGTCACCTGGGCAGAAAAGCTCAGGCGATCTTGGCTTTGGCTTCGTCGACTCCCGCAATACGTTGCGGGAGGGAGGACGTGGCAAAGGCGGCGCAGAGCCGCGGATCCCACTGGGTGCCCGAACCAGCCGCCAGGATCTCGAGCGCCCTGGGGACGGTGAACGCGGGCCGATAGGGACGGTCCGTGATCATGGCGTGGAAGGCGTCGGCCACCGACACGATCCTGGCCATCATCGGAATGGCCGGCCCCTGGAGCTTGTCCGGGTAACCGGCGCCGTCCCAGCGCTCGTGGTGATGGCGGATGGCGGGGGCCAGGACGGTTGCCGGCCGGAAGGGGCCGGCGATCTCGGCGCCGAGGATGGTGTGCTCCTTGATCCTGGCGAATTCCTCAGGCGAGAGGGCGCCCTGGCGGTTGAGCAGCTCTTCCGGCAGTCCGATCTGGCCGATGTCATGCAGCAGGCCGGCATGGTAGGCGACCTCCTGATCCTCGGCATCCAGGCCGATCAGGCGCGCAAGCGCCTGGGCAGTCAGGGCCACGCGGTCGTCGAAGGGTGCTTTGGACTCAGTCGGGTCCTCTTTCTTGACCAGCTCGCGGAGGCTTTCCTGGGTGCTCCGCAGATCGCGGCGCAGTTCCTTGAGGCGGAGCAGCGCGCGAACCCGGACCTGGAGGTCGCGCATCGCGACCGGCTTGACGATAAGGTCGTCCCCACCGGATTCCACCATCTTGGTGCGCTCGGGGCGGGGGTCGAACCCCGTCATCATCAGAATCGGGATTTCGGCGGTCCTGGGATCGGTCTTGAGCCGTTTACAGGCGTCATGGCCGTTCATGATCGGCATCTCGATGTCCATCAGGATCAGGTCGGGCATCAGGCGCCTGGCTGCCTGGTAGGCCTCCTCGCCGTTGGTGGCCGCCTCGGTCCAGAAGCCGAGCGTGGACAGCTGACCTGAGAGCAGGTCCCGGTTGGGACCGCTGTCATCCGCGATCAGGATGGTCCGACGCTCCGGCATCGGCCCGGACGGCAGGCGTTCCACGGCAGATACGACGTAGGAATGGCGACCTTCCTTCGTTGCATCGATCAGTGAGCCGTCGCGTGACACAACAATCCTCGGCCCCGCCGCCCGGACCAAGCGGTCTCCTGTCGGTCGAGGAGGTGGCGGCGGCGATCGGACGGCACCCGGAGGTCGTCCGGCGGCAGGCCCGTGCCCGGCGCCTGCCTGGGGAAAAGATCGGACGGGTCTGGTTCTTCAGGCCCGAAGCGCTCCGCCGGGCCGGGTACACGCAGTTTCGGGCCGGTGCCGCCCCGAACCCCATCGCGACGGATCCCCTTCTGCTCGCCTTGAGCAAGGCCGGCATGGAGGCGCTGCAGTTGCTCGATCGCGATCGGATCTTCGAGGTGGTGGGCGAACGGCTGGCGGAAGCCGGTCTGGCATCGTTTTTCTTCCTCGTCAGGGACGACTTCGCCGGCCTTGTCATTGCCCACGAGCACATCGGGGGTTTGGCGCCGGCCGTCAAGCGATTGTCGGGCAACCCGGATGGTCCGGTCTTTCTGCCGTTTGACCGAATCCCGGTCCTGCAGCGGGCCTGCCGGACGCGCGAGCCGCAGTACATCGGCGATCCGGAAGAGCTCGTGCGGGGCATCGCCCGAAGCATGGCGCAGGATCGCTCAACAACTGACGATCGGTCAACCAACGCCCGCAAGATCGTCGATACCCTTGACCTGCGCACGGCGGTGTCGGCGCCGTTCGTGACGCAGGACCGCGTGGTCGGGGCTATCACGGTCGTGGGGCCGGCCCTCAGGGAGACGGACCTCCCAGCCATCATGGCCTTCGCGAACCAGACCGCCGCAGCGATCGAGACCGCCCGCTTGCTGGCGCTATCACACCGGACCGAGGAAGCGTTTGTCCAAACCCTGGCGGGCGCCATCGAGCTCCGCGAGCAGTCGCATGGCCGGTCCGCGGAGCGCGCCGAGGTCTCCGACCGACTGGCCGAGCATCTCGGCCTCGACGGTGCTCAGCGGCGGCGGGTGCGCTACGCCGCGCTCCTCCAGGACCTGGGAAAGCTGGGAATGCCGGACAGCATCCTGAACAAAGAGACGCGACTAAATTCCGAAGAACGGGCGATCATGATGACGCACCCGGGCGTGGGCGCGGAGTTACTTTCGCGATTCGATTCGCTCGCGGAGCTGGGTCCGCTGGTGCAGGCCCACCACGAATGGTTCAACGGCGAGGGCTACCCGGACGGGCTGAGCGGCAAGGCGATTCCGGTCGAGACGCGCATCGTCGCAGTCGTCAATGCCTTCTTCAACGTCACGCTGGACCTGCCGGTCACGATCCAGGCAACGCTCGCCGACGGAATCAACGAGCTACGCCGCTTTGCCGGCATCGGCCTCGACCCCACGGTGGTCGAAGCGTTCATCATGATGTGGGAGACCGCGGCGCGGATGCAGGCGCCGTGGTACGAGCGGCTGGTGCAGGCCAGCATGCAGCGGCAGACCCCGATCCGCGGCGGGCGGCCGAGGGATGTTCTCAGCGTCGCCGACTCGCGCGAGCTGCGCATCATCTACCGGGTCGCCCAGGAGTCGAGCGCGGTGCTCGACCTCGACGTGGTGCTCCAGCGCATCGTCGACATCCTCCGCGAGGTGATGGGGTATTACATGGTCGCCGTGATCCTCCCCGTTGAAGGCGCGCCCGGATTGATTGTGGGTGCGCAGAGCGGCTACTCCACCGACATCACCGGCCGGGCGATTCCGCCGGGCGAGGGCATCACCGGGTGGGTTTTCCAGCACGGCACGCCGTTGATTGTTCCCGACGTCCGCGAAGATCCCCGCTACATCGGCGTCGATTCGAACGTTCGCTCCGAGCTGGCCTTTCCGCTGATCAGCCGCGGGCGCCTGATCGGCGTGCTGAATGCCGAGAGTGAGCACCTCGACGCATTCTCCGCCGCCGACCTCGCGCTGATGTCGGCCGTGGGCTCACAGCTCGCCGCCTCCGTCGAGGTCGCCCAGCTGCACGACGCCCTCAAGCGCGAGGCTACCCACGATCCCCTCACGCGACTGAACAACCGACGCCTGTTTTTGAGCCGGATCCAGCAGGAGATCGCACGCGCGGAGGCGTCGCGCGAGGCCTTCTCCGTGGTCTTCCTCGACGTCGATGACCTGAAGCTGGTCAACGATACGTACGGACACCTCGCCGGCGATGCCCTGCTGCGCGAGGTCGCGAACGCCCTGACCGACGCTGTCCGCGGCGAGGACGTGGTCGCGCGCTACGGAGGCGACGAGTTCGTCGTCCTGCTACCGGCCACCCCGCGCCCGGCGGCCACTGTCGTCGCCCAGCGGATCACCGACGGAATCGCGCGCCACCGATTCATGGCCGGGCGCGAGCTACTCAAGATCCCCGGGGTCAGCCTCGGGCTCGCCACCTTTCCCGATGACGGCCAGACCGCCGATGAGCTGCTTGCGGTCGCCGACGTCACGCTCTACGAGCAGAAGCGCCGCAGCGCCTGAGCGCGGCCTCAGCCGAAGACGCGCTGTAACTTGAAGAGCGATTCCGGGACGCGCCGCGTCTCGCGGATGACATCCCGGATCGGGACGATCTTCACCTCGCCATCACGCCGAACGGGAATCAGCCCCGCCTTGTGCTCGGCGAGCAGGTCGGTGGCGGCGACACCCAGCCTCGTCGCCCAGATGCGGTCCACCGGCGAGGGCGAGCCGCCGCGCTGGAGGTGCCCCAGGACGGTGACCCGGGCCTCGAACCCGGTTGCCTCCTCGATCCGGGTGGTCAGGGCGTCGCCGACACCCTGTTTTGCGAGCTGCACATGGCCGAAGGCGTCGCGCTTTCCCTCGCCGGCGGCCGCCGCACCCACCGGTTCCCGGGTCTTCATGACGACGCCCTCGGCCACCACGATGATGCTGAAATCCTTGCCCTCACCCCGCCGCCGGTGAAGGTGTTGCACGACGTCGTCAAGCTCCATCGGGAATTCCGGGATCAGGATCATGTCGGCGCCGCCCGCGAGTCCGCCGACCATCGCCACCCAGCCGGTATCCCGGCCCATGACCTCGACAACCATGACGCGGTGATGGGCGGAGGCGGTCGTGTGTAGCCGATCAAGCGCCTCGACAACGACCCCCACCGCGGTGTCGAAGCCGATGCAGAATTCGGTCGCCGACAGGTCGTTGTCGATCGTCTTCGGCACTCCCACCACGGGATAGCCGGCCTCGCTCATGGCGGCCGCCACCGAGAGGGTGTCGTCGCCTCCGATCGCGACCAGGCCATCGATGCCCTGGCTCTTGAGCAGCCGGATGCAGACCTCGACCCCGCCCTGTTCCTTCATCGGGTTCGTTCGCGAGGTTCCCAGGATCGTCCCACCCAGGGGGAGGATGCCTCGGACGGAGGCGGGGTTCAGTTCCTCGAAATCCCCGCCGCCGAGCGCGCCGGCCCAGCCGTTCTTGATCCCGGTTACCTGGAGCCCACGCTCGAACGCGCGCCGGGCGACGGCGCGGATCGCCGCATTCAACCCAGGAGCATCGCCACCGCCGGTGAGAACCCCTATCCGCACCGGGTCATTATCGGGAATCCCTAGCGGCACCGGCACGCAGGTTGCGCAACAACAGCGCAACGCCGGCAACGATGACGACCAGCGGGAGCAGGACGCCGGACCAGGGGAGCCTGAAGCCGCCGATGCCGAGCACGAGCTCGAAGAAGACGGCGCCCACGAGGAAAAGCACAACCGCGACGAGGCCCAGCCGCAGCCCCACTCGGACGTTACCCTGCCGGCCTGCCCGCCGGCCATAGAGCACCATGCCGGCGCCCGCCGAACCTGGAAAGACGAGCGCCCAGGCGTAGGCCCAGCTCTCAAACCGTCCGGTGGCGTTCTGGTAGAGGAGGATCAACCCAATCACAGTCAGCATGCTGCCGGTGATCGCGAGGCCTTCACCGAGAGCGCCTCGATTGCTCGACGAAAGCAAGAGGATCAAGATCCCGGGCACGATGACGAACAGGGGCCAGCCGTAATGGCCTAGGTCGATCGAGGTAATGCGGCCGAGGAGCAGCACGGCACCAACCACGATCAGGACGCCACCGAGAATCTTCGAATCCAGGGGCCGGCGTGCCAGGTCGCGGCTACGGGCGCTTAGCGCGGTGTTTGGCTCCACCATTGCGCGCCGCTCCAGTGGGTCGCGGCTTTCCGACATTGGCCAACGATACGCTGCGGCGCGTCGCGCCGGCGAGCGCGCGCGTGCGGGCGCGGGCGCGGACGGTGGACGACGGGCAGAAATCATTCAGCACGCATTCAGGACAGCGTGGCGCGCGGGCCACGCAGGTCCGGCGGCCGTGAAGGATCAACCGCAAGCTGAGGCCGGTCCACTCATCCGGAGGGACCAGGCGGCAGACATCCGCCTCGATCTTGACCGGGTCCGCGTACTTGGTCAGGCCGAGCCGGCGGCTCAAGCGGGTCACGTGCGTGTCCACGGCGAAGCCAGGGATCCCGAAGGCCACGCCGAGGACGACGTTGGCCGTCTTCCGGCCAACTCCGGGCAGGGTGACGAGGTCGTCCATCCTCGGCGGCACGTTGCCACCGAAGCGGTCGACCAGGGTGGCGCTGCAGGCGATGATGGTCTTCGCCTTGACATGGAAGAAGCCGGTGGGCTTGATCAGCCGTTCCACCGCGGCGGGATCGGCGTGCGCCAGCGCCGCCGCATCAGGGAACACGGCAAAAAGCGTCGGGGTGACCGAATTCACCGACCGGTCGGTCGTCTGTGCGGAGAGGACGGTGGCGATCAGCATCTCGAAGGCATTCGCGTGGGCGAGCTCGGAGACCGCAGGGTAGACGTCACGCAGCCGCTCGACCGCCAACCGCGCACGATCCTTCGCCCGCAGTCCAGCCATCGCTAGAAGAGTAACGAGCGCGTAACGAGCCAGGCGGCCGCGACCTCGCCTCCCGAGCAAAGTTGCGTCGGGTGGGACGTTACTGCCCTGTGGGGACGCCTTCACACGCCGCCGCCCCGAGCCGGTCGACACACAGCCTGCGCTGGTACATGAGCGTCGGATTCCTGATGGTGGCTGTCGGCCCCCTCGTCCTGTTCGGCGCCCAGCGGATCTCGTCATTGTTCACCACCCAGAACCTGACGATCGAGCAGAAGCATGAGCCCATGGCGCAGACGCTGGCCCAGGCCGTCTATGGCTACGTCCTGGCCCAGACCGCCGCGCTGCAGAGCACCGCCTCGCAGATCGCGTCGAACGATGACGGTAAGGGCCTGGCGATCAACGCGGCCCGCTTCGACGCGACCCGTCTGAACCAGGAACTCGCCGCCGCCCACACGGCGGAGCCGGCCCTGCTCCAGCTATACGTCGGCAACATCGCGGGTCGAGCCGTCGCCGCGGATCCGGCTGCCGGCGTAGGCGTCGACTACAGCCAGTGGAACTACGTCAAGCAGGTGTTGAATCCTCGCCAGCTCGGGCCCCAGTACTCGGATGTCATCCGATCATCCGGCGATACGAGTGTCGCGGCGGTCGTCATCGCCGTCCCGATCCTCGACAGCAAGCGGGCGGTGATCGGGTACCTCGCCGGAACGGTCGGGTTGTCCGAGGTGCAGCGGCTGTCCATCTACAGCCGGATCGGGCAGAGCGGCCAGGCCGTGGTCGTCGACCGGCGCGGGCGGGTGATCGCCCACCCGCGGGACGACTGGCGACTGCAGGCAAAGGACCTCTCGTCGGAGGCGATCTTCCAGCAATCGCTCGGCGCCGACCGCGGCGTCAGCTGGTACACGGACATCGACGGAGCCACGCCTCGGGCGGCCGGCTTCGCCACCGTCCCGGTAGTCGGCTGGAAGGTCTGGGTTTCGCAATCGGTCGCCGAGCTCCGCGCCGAGCTGAACCCGCTGATTGTGAGCACGCTCGAATGGCTCCTGGTCGCGGTCGTCCTCGCGCTCGTGCTCGGCTTCCTTGCGGCCATGTGGCTGACTCGCCCGGTGGGCGAGCTGAACCGGGCCGCCGCCCGCATCGCCCAGGGTGACTTCATCACGCCCGTCCGCGTGCGTGAGGGCTTCGCGGCCCGCGAGTTGCTCACGCTGGCGCAAACCTTCAACCAGATGGCGCAGCAGATGAGCACCGCATATCAAACGCTCGAAGAGAAAGTCTCGCAGCGAACCATGGAGCTCCAGACGGCGAATCAGGAGCTGGCCCGAGCGAACAAGCTCAAGTCGGAGTTCCTGGCCAATGTCTCGCACGAGTTGCGGACGCCACTGTCGGCGATCATCGGCTTCTCGCAGATCCTGCTCGACGGGATCGACGGGCCGGTCAACAGCGAGCAGCAGGAGGACATCCAGCAGGTGAACCGCAGCGGCCAGTCGCTCCTCAATTTGATCAACCAGATCCTGGACTTGAGCAAGATCGAGGCCGGAAAGATGGAGCTGATCCCAGAACGTCTCGAGCTCCCCGGCCTCGTGAATTCGGTCCTCGACAGCATCCGGCCGCTCGCCGCGGAGAAGGGCCTGAAGATCGAGACCCGGATTCCGTTGAACCTGCCGGCCGTCGAGGCTGACCCGGTTCGCCTCAAGCAGATCCTGATCAACCTCCTGTCAAACGCTGTCAAGTTCACCGATCGCGGGCATATCGAGGTCTTCGCCCAGTCGTCAGGCCGGATGGTCCGGATCGCGGTCAAGGACACCGGGATCGGGATTTCGCCCGAGTCCCAGAAGGTGATCTTCGAGGAATTCGTCCAGGGGGATGGCAGCAGCACCCGACGCCACGGCGGTACCGGGCTCGGCCTCAGCATCGTCCGCCGGCTGGTGGAGATGCATGGGGGCGCGATCACCGTGGTCAGCGAACCCGGTCTGGGCAGCACCTTCCTCTTCACCGTCCCGGCCTGGGCCGCCGCCCCTGCCGCCCTGACCCCCGCGTTACGGCCCAGGGCCACCTCCCGGTCGACGCGGGCGCTTCCGGGCGACGTGATCCTCGTGGTCGATGATGACGCCAGCGTTCGTCAACTGATCGCCAGGCACCTGGAACAGGACGGCTGGAAAACGGTCCAGGCGGCCAATGCCGCGGAGGCGGTGCAACTCGCGCACAAGGCCCGTCCGGTGCTGATGACGCTCGACGTCATGATGCCGGACGCGTCCGGCTGGTGGGTGCTGGAAAAGCTCCGTGAGGACCCCGAGACCGCCGGCCTCCCGGTCCTGGTGGTCACCATCGTCGAAGACCAGCGCATGGTGTTCGCGCTCGGCGCCTCGGATTACCTTGCCAAACCTTACGATCGAGCTGTCCTTGTCGAAAAAGTTCATCATCTGTTGCCGCAGCTAAACGGGAAACGCGTGCTGATCGTGGATGATGATCCGGAAGCCCGCACGCTGCTGGCCAAGATCATGAGCGAGGAGGGAGCCGAGGTGGAGCTGGCGGTTGACGGAAACCAGGCGATGGCCAGGATCCAGCAAGCACCTCCTGACCTCGTGCTGCTCGACCTGATGATGCCCGGAATGAGTGGCTTCGAGACGGTCGCGCGGATGCGCGCGCTGCCCCTGGCGGCCCAGATCCCGGTGATCATCGTCAGCGCCAAGGAACTGACCGCCGAAGACATGCTGACGCTCAACGGTCACATCCAGCGCTTCATCGCCAAGGGAACGATCGAGCCGGCCGGCCTGACGGCGGCCGTCCGCCAGGTCCTCGGCCAGGCCGGGACCCAGGGAGAGGCCGCATGAACCAGCTCATACTCGTCGTCGAAGACGACGCCATGATGCAGAGGATGGCGCTGAAAGTGCTGCGTTCGCGCGGCTTTGTTTGCGAACTCGCCCCCAACGGTCGGGAAGCGGTTGCGATGGCCGTGCGCCTGCAACCATCCCTGATCCTGATGGATCTCTCACTCCCCGAGATGAACGGCTGGGAGGCCACGCGCGCGCTCAAGGCCGACCCATCGGTCGCTGGCATCCCGGTGGTGGCGATCACCGCGCATGCCATGGTGGGCGATCGCGAATCCGCGATCGCGGCCGGCTGCGCCGAGTGTTTGACCAAACCGTATGAGATCGCGGATCTTGTCTCGCTCGTCGAGCGCTACCTCGGGCCGGCGGAAGCGCTCGCCCAAACCGCCTGATCGGTTACGCGTGACCGACCTGTTACATGGTGTGACGATGGCATAAATCGCGCAAACCTTAACGCCGCCCGGTCGTTTCTCGACAAGTGGTACACCTCCTTCAGCGGTGGCGGACACCGCTTCTGACCGGGATCGGTCTCTGGATCCTGAGCTTCCCGCTGCTGACCTCGCACCCGGCGGTGGCGACGCGGCCGGTCGCAGCAGCCCAGGTCTCAACCCGGACCGAATCGGGACACCTCGGCCTCGCCCGCAAGCTCGCTGTCGCCGTTCGGCCCGTGCCGGCCGTCGAGGCGGTGTCCGGGGCCGCCACGACCGCCTACGAGGCGGCCATCGCCACACAGGTTGCGACGGCACCCGTCGTCGCTGCTGCGCCGGCCGCTCCCGCCGCGGTTGCCCCGCCCCGTCCGGTGCGCTCGGCGGTCGGCGCGAACTGGATCGTGGTCCCTCGCCTGGGCGTGAGCCTCTCGGTCGGCTGGTACGGGGATTGCCTCGGCCGGGCCGTGGTGCCGCACTACGGCGCCTGGCGCTGGAGCTGCGCCGGCGCGAACAATACCTACATCATGGCCCACAATCCGGGCACATTCACCCCGATCCTGGGAATTCGCGCCGGTGACCTCGTCCAGTATGGCGATCCCTCGGGTCGAGTCCACAGCTACCAGGTCACCTCGACCACGATCGTCAGTAACACGCAGATGTGGCCGCTCGGCGCCACCGCGGTCTCGAGCTTGACGCTGCAGACCTGCTGGACCTGGGATGGCAGCCGCGACTTCATCGTCCGCGCCGTCGAGATCTAGGGCGCGACGCTCAGGCGGCCCGGCGCGACGTCCGGAGCAGCTCGCCGCAGCGATCGAGCCAGCCGGTCAGTAGCCGTTCCTCTTCCCGCAATTCGGCCATCTTTCCGGCGTACTGGTCGACGTGGTCGTGGAGATGATTGAACCGTTCCCGGGTCAGCGCGTCAGCCCCGTAGATCGCCTTGAGCGTCAGCGCCCGCTTGTTGGCGCGGCTCAGCTCCGCGATCGCCTCCTGGATCCGGTCGAGCTCGCTGCGCAGGTCGGCCGCCACGTCCTTGAGAGTCTCCGCGTCTAGTTGGTCGAACGGTTCGTTGTTCATCGACGTACCCCCACCGTGAAATCAGGCGCCTTACGGTCCGGATAGAGCGCGGCCAGCGCCGGCGCGATGGCCACCTTGCGCGAATAGATCTTGGCCATGGCGTTCGGCCGGATCCCGGTCGGATTCAGCTTGCCAATGACCTTGCCGTTGCCGTCCACGCCGGTCTCCTCGAAGGTGAAGACGTCCTGAAGCGTGATCGTATCGCCTTCCCGGCCGATCACCTCCGTGATGTTCGTTATGCGTCGCGACCCGTCGCGGATCCGCGACTGCTGGACGATGAGATGGATCGCCGAGGCGACCTGCTCCCGGATGGCGCGCTGGGGAAGGTCGACGCCGGACATCAGGACGAGCGTCTCCAGGCGGGCAAGCGTGTCGCGAGGCGTGTTGGCGTGGATCGTGGTCAGGGAGCCGTCATGGCCCGTGTTCATCGCCTGCAGCATGTCGAGGGCCTCGCCGCTTCGGCACTCGCCGATGACGATGCGGTCGGGCCGCATCCGCAGGGCGTTGACCACGAGATCGCGGATGGTAACCTTGCCGGTGCCGTCGATGCGGGCCGGACGTGACTCGAGCCGGACCTTGTGCGGTTGACGGAGCTGGAGCTCGGCGGCGTCCTCAATCGTCACCACGCGCTCGGTGTCGGGGATGAAGGAGGAGAGGACATTCAGGGTCGTCGTCTTGCCGGACCCGGTTCCGCCGGCGACCAGGATGTTGAAGTGCGCCTTGACGCAGGCCTCCAGGAAGGCGGCCGCTTCCGCCGTCAGCGTCCCAAAGCCGATCAGGTCCTGCACGGTGTAGGGATCCCGGGCGAACTTCCGGATCGTGAGTGAGGAACCATCGAGCGCCAGCGGCGGGATGACCGCGTTGACCCGCGAACCATCGGGGAGCCGGCAGTCAACCATCGGGGAGTCGTCGTCGATCCGGCGGCCGACAAAGGCCGCGATGTTACGGATCAGCGCAATCAGTTGTTCCTCGCTCTCGAAGGTGACGTCCGAGAGCGAGAGCTGCCCATGGCGCTCGACGTAGACCTGGTCGGGACCGTTGACCATGACCTCGCCGATGGAGTCGTCACGGAGCAAGTCCGTGAGGGGACCGTAGTTGTGCCCGTCGAGACGGTGCGGCTCGACCGGAAGATCCGTCTCAGCCAGATGCAGTGTTGCGAACGATCCCACGCAGGCGACGATACGGCCGCAAAGCTACGGCGAGCCTAACGCCGGGCAGCCTTTCCCAGGCCTTAACTGGACTGTCGTGGCCAACGGTAACGGATACGAAAATCGCGCTCGCGAGCTGGAAAGAATCGTTAAGCACTGCCCGGCGGAGGCGACGATCGGCTCTCAGCGACCTCTCAGGCTCTTCGTCGGATGGCCTCAGCCGCCGGCGTCAGCATGAGCACCATCGCAATCGAAAATCCAGGAGGTCTCAAAGAAATGTTTGGAAAATTGTTCGGAGGCGCGGCGGCGGCAGCGGTGTTGGCGACGGTCCTCGCCACCGGGGCGATGGCGGCTCCGGCGGGAGCACCCACGGCCAAACCGACGGCAAAGCCGGCGGCACAGCAACGGGCGACGGCAAAGGACGTGGCTGCTGGGACGGTCACGGCAGTCAGCGAGACGCAGGTGACGGTCAAGAACGCGAAGGGCGGGAGCCAGACGTTCCTGCGGACGGACGGCACCATCGTGACCAAAGGCCGGAATGACAAGGCGGCCTGGTCCGAGATCGAAATCAGCAGCCACATTCGGGTTCGTTACGAGTCGCGCGATGGCAAGCTCTACGCGAAGCGCGTCCACATCGGTCGGGCGCACCTGAGCGGCAAGGTCCAGAGCGTCAGCGGCAACATCATCACGATCCGCGGGCGTGACGGCAAGGACGTCCGGATCACCGTCACCAGCGATACGAAGTATTTCGAGGTGACCGGCAAGAAGCAGCGGCAGGCAGGCAAGCTCAGCGACATTCACGCGGGCATGCGGCTGGCCGCGGCGGGCAACTACGACGCCAGCCGGAACTTCGATGCCGCGATGGTCGCGTACCGCAGTAAGTAACGAACGAGGGAACAAGGGCCGCGGCGAGTGCCGCGGCCCTTTCCTCTTGGTCAGGGGCTGAGGCGCTCGATGCGCCAGGCGTCGTCGCCGCGGCGGGTGTAGCGCAGGCGGTCGTGCAGCCGGTTCTCGCGATGCAGCCAGAATTCGATCGCGTCAGGGATCACCCGGTAGCCGCCCCAGTTCGGCGGTAAGGGAACCTCACGCCCCTCGTACTGCCGCGCCAGCGCCGTCACGCCTTCCTCGAGCACGGCGCGGCTGGGCACCACCTGGCTCTGCCTGGACACCCAGGCACTGAGCTGGCTCGGGATGGGCCGCCCGTGAAAGTAGCGGGCGGACTCCTCGGCCGTTTGCTTGTGGACCCGGCCGGTGATGCGCACCTGGCGTCCGAGTTTCGACCAGTAGAGGACGAGCGCGGCCGCAGGGTTTTCGGCCAGCTCCCGACCCTTCTGACTCTCGTAGTTGGTGAAGAAGCCGAAGCCCCGCTCGTCGAAGCCGCGGAGCAGGACCATCCTGGCGGACGGGCGGCCGTCGGCAGTCGCCGTCGCCAGCGTCATCGCCTCCGGGAGGACCTCACTGGCAGCCTGGGCATCGGAAAACCAGGCGGCGAACTGCTCGAACGGATCGGGATCGACCGACGACTCGGAGAGATCCTCGACGAGCGGCGCTATGGGAACAACCTCCGCGACCAGCGCACGTTTCCGTCCCGATCCTGCGGAGCGTGCTGGCGGGCGATCACCCAGACGCCCGCCCGCTCGAGCTGCGCCTCCGCCTCGACCTCGTCCAGCCTGGTGGTCGCCACCAGGCTCCAGCGCCGCGGGGAGATCGTCCAACCAAGCGCCTCCATCTTGCGTAGCAGCAGAGACAGCTTCCGCAGGCGGTAGCCAAGCGACTCGCCCAGCGCCAGGACCGAGGCGCTCGCTGGGGCCGACTCAGCGCTGGTGCCATAGCTCTGGTAGAGACGGTCGATCCACTCGGGGACCTCGCCATCAACGGTCTCGGCGAGCTCGTCGCGCGGCGTGCCGAACAACCCGAGCGTCAGCGTCGCCATCGTTCTATTATCCGGAGCTGAGTGGCCGTACCGAAACCCTCCGGGCGGCAGGTCGTGCTCGAGTCGGGTCGTCAGCAGGCGACGATCACCGAAGTCGGGGCCGGCCTGCGGGCGTACACCGTCGCCGGCGAGGCGGTGCTCGACGGCTACGCGGAGGACGCGATGTGCGATGCGGCCCGCGGCGCGGTCCTGCTTCCCTGGCCCAATCGCATCGCGGATGGCCGCTATGACTTCGACGGCCGCCACCATCAGACCGCGCTCACGGAACCGGCCCGCCACAATGCGATCCACGGCCTGACCCGGTGGCGCAACTGGACGGTCCGCGAACAGGCGGCCGATCGCACCTCGCTGTCGCTGCGCCTCCATCCCGAGGATGGGTATCCGTTTGCGCTCGACCTCGAGATCGAGTACCGGCTGGGCGACGATGGGCTCACCGTTCGAACGACCGGGACGAACGTGGGCCCGAGCCGGTTGCCCTACGGGACGGGCCAGCATCCCTATCTCGCGGCCGGTTCCGGACGGATCGACGCGTCTCGGCTTCGGATCCCGGCCCTCATGCGGCTGGAGGCCGACGAACGCCTGATCCCAACCGGGCGGCTGATTCCGGTCAAAGGGACGGCCTATGACTTCCTCGAGCTGCGACCGATCGGCGCTCTTCAAATGGATACCGCGTTCGCCAGCCTCCTGCCAGACGCTGACGGCCGCATCCGCGTCCTGCTCCAGGCGCCCAATGACGGGCGGCAGATCACGCTCTGGATGGAGCCGCCCTACGCCTACCTGATGGTGTTCACCGGCGACGCGCTCGACGCCCGCCGCCGGCGTCGAAGCATCGCGATCGAGCCGATGACCTGTGCCCCCAATGCCTTTCGCAGCGGGGATGGGCTGCGCACCCTGGACCGCGGCGAGTCGCTCACAGCGACCTGGGGGATCCAACCCTCCGGACTCTAGCCTTCGGCGGCGGTGGCTGGCTATCATGGGAAGACAGGTCCGGCAGGACTTTCGCCTCGTGTTGCCGTCCGCTCGCGGCCGCCGCCGCTCTGGGAAGGAGCTGTCCGTGTACGAGAAAATCTACGTCCCCCTGGATAACTCTGACCATTCCAATGCCGCTATCGCTGTCGCGGTCCGGCTGGCCGAGGCCACGAACGCCAAGCTGGTCGGGAGCCACATCTACGCCGCCCGTATGCACGACGTCCGCTTCAAGCAGATGGAGTACACGCTGCCCGAGGAATACCAGCAGGAGCAGGAGCTCGATCGTCAGCGGAAGATCCACGACTCACTGATCACCCGGGGATTGCAGCTCATCTCTGATTCCTACTTCGAGGTGATGAAGGCGGCCTGCGACGCGGCCGGGCTTGGCGTGGAGTACAAGAGTTTCGACGGCAAGAACTGGGAATGCCTCGTGCAGGACATCACCGAGTCGGATTACGACCTCGTCATCATGGGCGCGCTCGGCATGGGCGCCGTCAAGGACAGCATGATCGGCAGCGTGACCGATCGGGTGGTCCGGCGCATCCGTGTCGACTCGCTTGTAGTCCGCGATCCGCATCCATTTCGCGACGAGGCCTCGGATCGAATCGTCGTGGCGATCGACGGCAGTCCGCAATCCTTTGCCGGACTGAGAACGGCGCTCGACCTGGCCCGCGCGTTCGACAAAAAGGTCGAGGCGGTCTCGGTCTACGACCCCTACCTTCATTACGCGATGTTCAACGGCATCGTTGACGTGCTCTCGGCCGAGGCCTCGAAGATCTTCCGCTTCAAGGAGCAGGAGCAGCTGCATGAGGAGATCATCGACACGGGACTTGCCAAGATTTACGAGTCGCACCTGCGGGTCGCCCAGTCCGTCGCGAGGGACGAGGGCGTCGAGATCAAGACGACCCTCTTCGATGGGAAGGCATTCAAGAAAGTCCTGCAGTACGTACGGCAGGACCCGCCCTGGCTGCTCGTGGTCGGCCGGATCGGCGTCCACTCGGCGGCGCAGATGGACATGGGCAGTAACACCGATAACCTCCTCCGGCTGGCACCGGTCAGCGTGCTGCTGTCGAGCCGGATGTTCGTGCCGCCCATCGACGTCCAGGCCGAGGCCAGCGTTGCGTGGACCGAGGAAGCGGAAGTGAGGATGGAGAAGGTCCCGGCCGGCTTCCGCGCCATCACCCGGACCGCGATCTGCCGCTATGCGATGGAACGCGGCCATTCCATCATCAGCTCCTCGATCATCGACCAGGCCGTTTCCGAGGTGATGCCGGAGCACGCCGCACGGGCGATGGGCGTCGAGCCGTCGAAGGTGCGGGCCAGCATGGACGGGCTCGAGGCGGTCGCAACCTGGATCTGCCGGCGCTGCGGGCGTCCATCGCAGGGCGCACGGCCGGACGCCTGTCCCGTATGCGAAGGCCTGAGCTTCCAGGCCGTGGACAAGGCCTCGATCACCGCCATGGCCCGGCACGAAGGCGGCATCGAGGAAGAGGTGGCATTCGACGGCTTCAAGGTGAAATGGACCGCGGAGGCCAAGGCCGTGCTGAACCGAGTCCCAAAGGGCTACGAGCGGCGGCGGGTGAAGGCGCGAATCGAGAAGATCGCACGGATCCAGAAGCTGCCGAGCATCACCCGGGACTTCGCCGACGCGAACCTTGACGAGGCCTATGCCCCCGTCGCCGAGGCGGTCGGCGACGGCACGCCGGCCGTCAACGGCTCCTCCTCCGCAACTGAACACCTCGAACCGCCCCTGACCTGGACGGACGAGGCGGTGACGCGTATGGAGCGCGTCCCGGCCGGCTTCATGCGGATGCTGGCCCGGACCAAGGTCGAGGAGTTTGCGAGGAAGATCCAGGCGCAGTCGATCAGCCGCGACGTCGTCGAAGGCGGCCTGGTCGATGCCCGCATGATGATGGACCAGGCGCTCAAGGCCCACTCACCGGAGGTCGTCGATTCGGCCATGCGCGCCCACGGGCAAGGCGGCGCCGCGGAATCGACGGTCGAACACGCGCCCGGCTGGACCGAGGATGGGGTCCGGCGGCTCAACGAGGTCGAGATCCGCGCCTTAGAGAAGTTCGATCCGGCACGCGCCCGCGAACTCGCCGAGCACGCGGCAGAATCGCGCGCCTCGCGGACGTCCGAGGCCATCAACGCGGCCTTCCTGGAGCGGCTCGGCATCAAGATCGGCTACGGACATCCGCTCAGCCCGAAGACCTTCGACCATCGCTTCACCTGGACCCCGGAGGCGGAGGAGCGGCTACAGAACCTTCCCTCCTACTGCCGCGAGCTGAGCCGCTGGCGGGTCGAGTGGACGGCCGTCAAGAAAGGCCTTGGACCGGTCATCACCCCGAAGGAGATGGACATCAAGTTCGAGATGTGGGGCGAGGTCTCCGAAGCGATCCAGAAAAAGGGGCCGCAGATGCCGTGGGACGGGACCGCCGAGCAGCGGCTCGAGAACATGCCGCCCTTTGTCAAAGGGCAGGTGATGGAGGCGATCGAGGGGAACGCCCGCGAGCTGGGGGAAACGCGGGTGACGAGCCAGGTGATGGACGTCGTGATCCAGAAGTGGATCGAAACCGGCGATTTCCATGAAGGCCGATACGGCTTCAAGGGCTAGCCTGCTCCAGGCCAGCGACCTCAGCCGCGTCTACCGCGGCGGGAAAGGCGTGTCGTCGGTCAGCCTCAGCGTGGAGGCAGGTGAGGTGGTCGGGTTGATGGGGCCGAACGGGTCCGGGAAGACGACGCTGCTCCGGATGCTGGCAACCGCTTCGACCCCGACATCGGGAGGGGTCAGCTGGTTCGGCAGCAGCAATCCGCGCGATCCATCGGTGCGGCGCCGGCTCGGGGTCGTGCTGGACCAGGCGGCGCATTTCGACCAGATGACCGGCTACCAGAATGCCTGGTTCTTCGCGCGGCAGTTCGGCCTGTCGTCAGATCTCGCCCGGAGCCGGCTCGACGAGCTTTTTCAGTGGGCCGGCATCGCCGACGCCAGGGACCAGCTGGTCCGGGAATATTCGTTGGGGATGCGGAGGCGGTTGAACCTGATCGAGGCGCTCGTCCATCGGCCGCAGATCCTCCTGCTCGACGAGCCAACGCTGGCCCTCGACTACCGCGCCGAGCTCGGCCTGATCGAGCGCCTGCAGCTTCTGACCCTGACGGGCACCGCCGTGGTGCTCGCGACCAACGATGTCCACCTGGCCGAGCGCCTCTGCGACCGGATCCTGTTCCTGCACCAGGGTCGGGTCATCCGCGAAGGCCGCGTGCCCGAGCTGATGACGGAGCTGGCTGGGTCGAAGGAGGTGCAGCTCCAGATGAGCTCGCCCGTGCCGCTCGAGAAGCTGCGAGGGCTGCCCGCGGTCCAGGCCGCCAATGTCGAGGGCGACACGGTTCACATCGTCCTCGCCCGCGGCGCGAACCCGGCGGACGTTCTGTCGATTCTCAATGGCACCGCCGACCTTGTGAGCACGATGCGCGTCCGCCGTCCAAACCTCGGCGATCTCTTCCTCAAGCTGACCGGCGTCGCGCTGCCGACCACGCACGAATGATGCTCGCGGGAACCGTCTGGCAGCGGGAGCTTCTCGAGTTCTATCAGCGGCGTCGCGCGCTCGTCATCAAGGTCCTTTTCCCGCTTCTGGTCGCCATTCCGCTCCTCATCAGTGGCGCCCCGGTGTTCTACCAGGCGATGGCGCTGACCATGCTCATTACCATCATTGGCGCGCTGGGGGCGGGAGCGGTGCTAACGCGGGAGCGGCTGTTGGGCTTAACGGTCCGCTACCGCACGCTCCCTGTCACACCGGGGCGTTTGCTGCTGGAGCGGCTCTCCATCAGCGCGGCAATTGATTTCCTTCAGCTCGCCCCGGTGCTCGCGCTCATTCTCATTCGGCACCCGGGCGCGATCGGCTGGTGGCCGGCGCTGATCGTTGGGACGATGGCCGTGCTGCTGGTCGGCAACCTCCTCGGTGCTGTCGCGAGCACGCTGTCGGATTCGCCTGGCGAGGTGATGCTCTACGTCTTCATTCCGCTGTTGCCGATCCTCTATCTGTCAGGCGTGTTCACATCGCCTACGGCGCCGGCACTGCTTGTGGTCTCGCGCCTCCTACCCTTCAGCTACCTCCACGAGGCAGTGCTGGGTTCGCTCGGGGGTGCGCCAAACCTGCTGCCCTGGGAAACGCTGCTTGGCGGGGTCGGCTTTCTGGTTGGCGCGGCGGGGCTGACCGGATGGCTTGGCCGGCGGGTGCTGGAGTCGGAATGAGCCTGGCGGCCGCCGGGCTGACCTCGTTAGCGCAGTCCTTCAAGATCGACCAACCGAGCGTGCAGATCCCCTTCCTCACGAATCGCTGGACGGTGGGTATCTTCTTTTTGATTCACATCATTTTTGGATCGTTCACGATGGGCTCGCTCGTCCTCGGGCCGACCTTCGAATGGATCGGCGTCACGCGGCGCGACCCTCGCTTCGAGCGCTATGCGCGAGCGCTTGGCAACGTCAACATCAAGATCTTCAGCCTCGGCGCGACGCTCGGCGGCTTTGCCGTGATCGTGGTGACCGCGCTCTATCCGAAGTTCTTCGTCATCCTGATCACGATCTTTTTCTGGCCAGCCCTGGTCGCCTTCAGCATCTGGTTCCTCACCTTGATCGGGCTGCTGACCTACAACCTCCGATGGGATCGCTTTGCGGCGAAAAAGGGGCGGCACATCGCGCTGGGGTATTTCACCGCCCTGACCGAGCACATCTTTCTGTTCATCATCGTCGCCATCGACAGCTACCTGCTGACGCCCGGCCCCGGCAGCGGACCGGGCGCGTTTTTCAACCCCTCCTACTGGCCCGAACTGGGCCACCGATTCTTCGGCAACCTGTCCTGGGCCTCGTTCTTCATCGCCGCCGTGGCCGCGATCTACGCCGCCGCCAGCCGGCTCCCAGCCGACCGCTGGTATCACCACTGGGCAGCGCGGACCAGCCTCGTGGTCGGCTTCCTGACGTTGGTGCCCCAGATCATCCTCGGCGCGGTCTTCGTCGAGAGCATCAAGCAGGCCTCCCCGGGCGCGTTCCAGTACTCGATGCAGGGGCCGTTCGCCTGGCTCTGGCTGATCCAGGCGACGTTCCTCGCCATCCTCCTGGTCGGGAGCAATCTCTATTTCTGGCAGGCGCGCCCGAGCTCGCCCGGGCTGACGCTGACAACGGTAGTGGTGGTCGCCTCCCTGGTCACGATGGCGCCGGCGGCCCTCTTTCCAAAGGGCCTCTTCTGGTTGCGATACGTCGCGCTGACGTTGGCGGTCCTCGGCAGCCTGATGCACTGGCTCGTCTCACGCCCGCGCGTGCGCACCGTCACGCAGGACCTGCGGCGCAGCAGCCAGGTGACACTCGCCGTCACCGGGGTCAGCGCCATGTTGCTGTTTCTGCTGATGGGAGTAATTCGGACCACGGCGCGCAGCGACTACACCGTCTACGGCCAGCTGAAGGAAGGGGACAGTTACGGGATCTTCCAGGCGCCCACCAAGGGCTATTACCCATGAACGGCCTGGCGAACGGAGGCCGGTCGGATGGGTAGCCTGCAGACGTTTTTTTACCTCGCCCTGGTCAGCGCCATCATGATCGGCCTGGCGCTGACCCTGAGCGGGATCATCGTGGCCGGGCTTCGGCGCTGGTTTCGGCAGCGGCACCATGATTCGGTTCTGACCTTCTGGCTGGTCGGAGCGGCGACGACCCTGGTGCTGTTGTTATTCATCCTGGGCACCGCCGGCGTGCTCTATGGGTTTATCCGATATGGCGCATCCTGACTCACGGCGGCTGACCCGCCGGCAGTTCGGCATCCTCGGCACCCAGGTGGCGGGGGCGGTCGTCGGCCTCGCCCTGGGCATTCCCATCATCGGGTTTCTCCTCTCGCCGCTCTTTCGCCGGCAAACGGTTGTCGAGCGGATGGTGGGGGACATCGCCGGCGTTCCGGAGGGTGAGCCGACCAAGTTCGAGGTGGCTTTCCCCCAGAACGCGTGGCCCGTACCGGAGGTCAAGCAGGCGGTCTACGTGGTCAAGGTCAACGGACAGACGAAGGTCCTTTCGAACGTGTGTAGCCATATGGAATGTCCAGTGCGGTGGGAGAGCAGCCTGCGACAGTTCCTCTGCCCATGCCACGGCGGCCTCTACGACATCACGGGGCAGAACGTGGGGGGTCCGCCGCCCAAACCGCTGCCGGAATATGTGCACCGGATCGACGGCACGACGCTCTACGTCGAGAACCGCTTCACGGAGGAGATCTGAGCCGATGCCCTCCTGGGTCTTACACGCCTTCAACTGGTTTGACGAGCGCACCGCCGTCCGAAGCCTGCTGCGCAAAGGCCTCTACGAGGCGGTCCCGGTCAGGGGCGCGTGGTTCTACACGCTGGGTAGCGCCACTCTCGTCCTGATCATCCTGCAATTGGTCACCGGTATCTTCCTGACCCTGCTCTACGTCCCGTCGGTGAAGGAGGCCTGGGAGAGCCTGAATTACGTCAGGCAACACGACGCATTCGGCTCCATCGTCCGCGGCATCCACCTCTGGTCGGCGTACATCCTGCTGTTCGTGATCGGGTTGCATATGGTCCGCACTTTTTTCTCGGGCTCCTACAAGCGGCCGCGCGAGCTCAACTGGGTGACGGGCGTTGGGCTCTTCGTCCTGGTTCTCGGCATGGCCATCACGGGCGCCTTTCTTCCCTGGGACCAGGCGGCCTATTGGACCGCGGTGGTGGTCACCAATATCCCGGCCTACACGCCGCTCATCGGTACTTTCATCCGGGCGCTCTGGCGTGGGGGGGATGCGGTCGGCCCGGTGACGCTCAGCCGGACCTTCGGCATCCACATCTGGCTGCTCCCCGCTATCCTCTTCCCCCTCATCGGCGCCCACCTCGCGCTGCTCCGAAAGCACGGCGAGTTCGGCTCGTACGTCAACTACCGCGGCGCCTACCGGACCCGGGAAGGTGTCGACGTGCCGCCCACCCCGCCGCAGCGCCGGATCGAGCCACCCTATCCGGCCACCCCTTCCGATGACCTCTGGGCCGCGCCGCTGGAAACCGAGGACTTCTATCCGCATCAGACCTTCAAGGACGGCGTCGTCAGTGCCGGACTGGTGATCCTGATCTTTGTCCTGGCGGTCGTCATCGGCGCTCCGCTCGAAGCGATTGCCGATCCGGCGACTACGAGCTACACGCCCGTCCCGGAATGGTTTTACCTTCCCCTCGATCAGCTGCTGGTGCTGGTGCCGAAGCAATTGATTCCGCTGGCGCTCGTCGTCCCGGCCGGCGGGGTCCTGCTGTTGCTGGCGCTCCCCTTCATCGACCGCGACAGTGAGCGGAATCCCTTCGAGCGACCGGCGGTCATGGTGCCGGGGGCCTTCGCGATCCTCTTCATCGTCATCCTCACCCTGCTCGGCTCCGGGCGGCTCTTCAACCTGTGAACGCCCTGATCGCGGTGATCACCCCGATCTTCCACGTGCTCGCGACGCAGCTGCCCTCCGCGGCACCACAGGGCAACAACAGCATCGCCGCCCGGGCGGCGATCGGCAGCCTCTTTTCGGTCCATATTCTGATCGCCGGATTGATCAGCGGCGCCGGCGAGATCGGCCCCGCCATCGAGTGGCTCGGCTACATGCGCCAGCGCCCACGCTACGATCGGCTGGCCCACGGCCTCGGCCGCTTCATGACGCTCTATTTCAGCATCAGCTCCACCATCGCCATCCTGCTCATCACCGTCCTGCTGGTGGGGTTCTGGGGCCATTTCTGGACCACGATCGTGACGATCGCCTGGTGGCCGCTCTTCATCGAGGTCTGGTCCTTCGTGCTCCAGGTGAGCCTGGCGTACCTCTGGTATTACACCTGGGACCCGCTGCGCGGATTCAAGGCCGTCCACATGGCGATCGGTGGCTTGCTCGCCATCGTCTCCTTCATCCAGGTGTACATGATCGACATCGTCGCCAGCTACATGCTGACCCCGACCAACCCGACCAACCCAATCCGCCTGGTCCTCAATCCCACCTCCTATCCCCTGACGGTCCATCGCACGGTCGGCAATCTCGCCTACATCGGGTTCGCCTTCGGCGGCTTCTGCGCCATCAAGTTCCTTCGCGCGAAGTCGGCCGAGGACAAGGCGTTCTACGACTGGGCGGGGAGCTTCGGGCTGCTCTGGGGCGTCGCGATGACCCTGCTGCAGCCGGTGATCGGCTACTCCTACGCGAAAGAGATCCAGCTCCACACCTACGGCAGCTGGTACAAGATGATGATGGGGACGCTGAGCACGGTGTTCCTCTGGCAGATGACCCTGCTCGGCGTGATGTTCCTGGTGGCGACGTTCTACTTTGCGCGGCGGCTTCGAACCGACGACGCCAGGGGCGCCGGACTACTGAAGCTGATGTCGGTTGGAATGGTGCTCACCACACTGCTGGCGGCGATGCCGTATCACCTCGCGTTCACCTACGACCAGGTGCTCGCCGCCGGTCTGAACCGGCCATTTTGGGACGGTGGGCTGATCAATCCGCTGGGAGCGATGATCCCATGGAAGGTGCTGGCCTTGATGACCTACACCCTGATCGCGATCGCGGCCGTCGTCTGGTACCTGCGAGGTCTGCCGGGTGTGATCTGGGGCACTGCCCGACGTGGGGAACAGCGCCTGCTGATGGTCATGACCGTACTCACGATGGCGATGATCGTCACCATGGCGTATATCCGCGAGAACGGTCGCGCCCCCGATCTGATCGCGGGCCAGATGCAGATCCAGGGACAGCAAGACATTCAACAGCCTCACCCGAGTCCGGCACCACAAAGCAGCCCGTAAGCTGGGCCGGCTTGCTGCGGCTAGGCTTCGCCGGCGGTGTGGGGGACCTCGCCTTCAAGGGGGCCTTCGTCCTTGACCTCGCCGATCTCCTCGCCAAGGCGGGGCAGTGCCACCGGCTTCACGACGCCGTCCTCACTGGTGGTGAGAGCCTCCTGGCCTCGACCGGCTCGATAGATGGCGCCGAGGAACACGTTGGCGATGGCCGCCACCGGGACGGCGAAGAGCGCGCCGAGCACCCCACCCAGCTCGGCGCCGATCAGGAGGGCGCCCATGGCGGCAAGGGGATGCAGACGCGTCGCGTGACCGCTGACGCGAGGTCCGATGATGTAGGCCTCGAGCGCATGGCCCCCGACTCCGACGATCAACGCCAGCAGCGCCGTCAGCGGGCTCTGGAAGAGGGCGACTACTACGGCAAGCGCCATCCCCACCGGGGCCCCAACGAGTGGGATGAACTCCAGGAAGAAGGTCAGAATGCCGAGCACGATGGCGTAGCGGACGCCCACCAGGCTCATTCCGATGCCCGTGTACAGCCCCATACCGACCGACATGATCAGCTGCCCGCGCGCATAGCCTGCCATCGTGGTCCCGATCGCCAGCAAGATGAAGTCGAACACGGCGTGGTGGCCGGGGAAGAGCTTCCGGCCGGCGGCGATCAGCTCTCGACCCTGGGCGAGAAAGTAGATCGAGATGACCGTCACCAGGAGGATGTCGATCACCGTCGTCAGGGTCCCGCCGAGGATGCTCAGGGCGGATCCGATCACCTGGCCGTTGGAGGGGTTCCCGGTTGGCGCCTGGACCTGGAACGGGATCCCGTGGCTGTTGAGTTGGTCTTGCAGACCGGAGAGAAGACCCTGGCCCTTGCTGAGAAGCTCCGGCAGTGCCTTGGCCTGGGCCACAAGGGAGGGCGTCACCAGGGCCACGATCCCGGCGACCACCGCGAGGAGGACCAAGAGCAGCGCGATCGCGGCCAGGCCCCGTCGCTTGCGGAAGATCGCCACCGTCTCCATGCCGTCGACGACCGGCGTCAGCAGGAGGGCAATGATGCCGCCAAAGACAAACAGGAGCAGAACGCTGAAGATGCGGGTGACCAGGTACGCGGCGCGTGTGTAGAGCTCAACGATGGCGACCGCGATCAATAGATAGACCAGGATCTCCACCGGGCGCAGGAGTTCCCTCCAGGACGGCCCCCGTTGGTCGTCCGGCCGATCGCGGGGTCGGTCGATGGACGATTTCACCTGTGGATAGCTTAGAGGGCGCAGTCCCCCACACTGGCGGCCGCCTGCCGGCCTTCGGCGGCTGCAATGTCCGGCTGGACTTCGGCGTCGGTCAGGGCGTAGGACTGTCCCGGCTGGCTGGTTGAGGCGGCGAAGACGACACCCAGGAGCGAGCCGTTCTGGTCGACCAAGGGACCGCCCGAGTTGCCGGGCTTGACGTCGGCCTCCATGATCCAGATGTGCCGGATAACTGGATTCTGGCTATAGATGTCGCGTCCCTCAGCCTGGACCTCCCCGTCGACGACGGCAGGGACGATCAGTTCATTGCCGCCGCCCGGATACCCGATCGCCGCGCCGGTCGTGCCCCGCTGCGCCAATGCCATCGCCGGCGGACTGGCACCCAGGCGCGGCACGGAAAGGATGGCGACATCCCGATTCGGGTCGAAGAGGATGACGCGGGCGCTCAGAGTGCGGCCGGCCGGAGTCCTGACGGTCGTACCCTGGGTGCCCGCGACCACGTGGGCATTCGTCAGGACGAGGTTCGGGCCGACTGGAAACCCGCTGCCGAAGACGATGCCGCCACAGCCGTACCCGCTGATCCGGTACGTAACCGCGGCCGCGGCCCGGATGCCAGGCGTATCGGCCGACGGTGGAACCTGTTGCGTAGGGGGGAACAGGGGCTCCAGCCCGGAAAATGCCGATGGGAACTGGACGCCGGAGAGGATCGTCTCGACATGGGTGAGGAAACCGGGCGGGCGAGGAGCGACCGAGTCGAGGGCGCGAAGGACCACCGACCGCTGGATCGCCTGGGCCAGGTCCGGGCTGGGCCCGCGGGCCAGGCCGAGCCCGATGAACCAGGTCATCGAGAGGACGGCGACGGCGGAAAACAGCGCCCCGAGAACACTGTCTCGCCGGCCGCGATCCGGTCGCGCCAGGACCCGGAGGCGGATCGGCTCGCCGACCGCGTACCCGATGCTGCTTCCGACCGCGCCCACGACGATCAGGACGATGAGGCCCCCGATCGATCGCGTCGTTGCGCCGGTCACGTGGAGGGCGTCCATGACGACCGGGACGAGAGCGGCCCCGGCCACCACGCCGAGGACCAGCCCAGCGTACTGGGCCAGGGAGAGCCAGAAACCCCGGCGGTACCCGCTCCCGATTGCGAAAAGAACCGCGACCACGATGGCCAGGTCGACCAGGGTAAAGCGCATCAGCAGGTCACGCGTGGACCGTCAGGTCGCTCCGAGGTCTCCCAACACAGATCAGGGCGTAGCCTTCAGCCAGTTCCCTCGAGCTGATCAGCCAGGCGTCGGACTGATCGATGATCCCATCCACCCGCACCATGCACGCTTTGCATCGACCCTTTCGGCAGTCGAAGGCGAGATGGATACCTGCCTCAAGCCCAGCCGAGAGCACTCCTTCGTCCTCGCCCACCTCCACCGTCGTCCCGCTCAGAAGGAACGTGACCCGATGCCGGCGACTCACCCGTGGGACCGCAGCGCAGTGACGATGCGGTAGAGATAGGACACGGTCGCAAAGAACACCACGAGGATGCCGAAGGCCACCAGACGGGGCCTCACCCAGCTCCGGTAGAAGCTTCCGCGCCAGGCCGGCCCGAGAATGATGACCAGCGCCGTCGCAGCGAACCCCAGGCCGAGCAACAGTCGGAGCGCGATCGACACCGGCTCAGTCTATTCGAGCCCGATCGCGTGCTTGAACTTGTCGAAGAACCCCTTCTCGATGTGTTGCGGCTTGCCACTGACGCCGCCCAGCTGACGCAACGCCGTCTTTTGCTCCTCAGTCAGGCTGGTCGGGATCACGACCCGAACGTAGATAAGCTGGTCGCCGCGCCGGCCGGAGCGGAGGTGCGGGACACCGCGCCCGTGGACCCGGAACGTCTTTCCGTACTGCGTGCCGGCAGGGATCTCCAGGCTTTCGGGGCCGTCCACGGTGGGAATTTCGACTGTGTCGCCAAGCGCCGCCTGGGCGACGCTCAACGGAAGCTCGTAGACGATATCGGTGCCGTTACGCCGGAGCGTGGCGTGCGCTTTCACGTGGATCACGATGTAAAGATCGCCCGGCTCACCATTGCGCGGCCCGAGCTCGCCTTCACCCGAGAGCCTGATCTGCGATCCGGTGTCGACGCCGGCCGGGATATTGACGCGGATCTTCTTTTCTCCCGGGAGGTGACCGCTGCCGGCACACTTGCGACAGGGTTTTTCGATCACACGGCCTTCGCCATTGCAGCGCGGACAGGCCGCGACGTTCACGATCTGGCCGAAGATCGACTGGCTGGCGCGGCGCACCTGGCCGCTGCCGCGGCACTGGGAGCAGGTCTGCGCCGAGCTGCCCGCCTCCGCCCCGCTCCCCTGGCAGGCGGTACAGGCTTCCGCCCGGGGAATGGTCAACTCCCGCTCGATGCCGAAGACCGCGTCCTCGAACGCGATCGTGAGATCCAGCCGGAGGTCCGCGCCCCGCCTCGGGCCGGTCCGGGCGCGCTGGCCCGCCGCCGCTCCGAAAAACATGTCGAAGATGTCGTTGACGCTGCCGCCAAAGCCGGCGCCGCCGAAGTCGAAACCCGACCCCTGGGTGCCGGCATGGCCGAACGTGTCATATCGCTGCCGCTTCGACTGGTCGCTGAGGACCTCGTAGGCCTCGTTGACCTCCTTGAAGCGTGATTCCGCCTGGGGATCATCCGGGTTCCGGTCGGGGTGGTACTGGAGCGCCAGCTTGCGGTAGGCGCGCTTGAGGTCCTCAGGAGTGGCATTTCGGCCGACGCCAAGGACCTCGTAGTAGTCCCGCTTGATTGCCACGCTAGGAGTTCAATGCAGGAGGCTGGGCGACCTTGACCAGGGTGGGCCGTAGCACCCGGTCGTGGAGTCGGTAGCCGGCCTGCATCTCTTCCACGATGGTGCCCTCTTCCTGCTCGTCGGTCTCCTGGCTGGCGATCGCCTGATGCTGGGACGGGTCGAACTTCTCGCCCAGGGCCGGGATCGTGGTCAGGCCCTGGGCCGCCAGGGCAGCCTCGAACTGGCGCGCGACCAACTTGATCCCCTCGAGCCACTGGGGGTCCAGATCCGGTGGGGTGTGATGGAGCGCCCGGCGGAAGTTGTCGAGGATCGGCAACAGCTTGCGGAGCAGTTCCTCATTGGCGTACTGGGTCCGGTCGGCGAGCTCCTGGCGGGTGCGCCGCTTGTAGTTCTCGAAGTCGGCGGCCAGCCGCTGATAGCGGGCAAAGCTCGCCTCGGCCTCCTCGCGGGCGGCCTGGGCCGCCGCGTCCGGGTCAGCCTCGGTTGCTGTTGCGTCCAGGTCAGCCTCGGTCGGGGCCGACGCGCTGGCACGCTGGTCCATCGTCTCCCGGGAGGGCAGTTCGAACTCATCGCTCCGATCCGGGGGGCGCTCTTTGCCTGGCATCTGTTGCTTCATACCCGCGCCGTCGCCGCCCAAATCAGTTTCCCAGGTTGGCCAGTGCCTCGGAGGTCATCTGGCTCACCAGCCTGACCCGGGCCACGATCTGACCGTAGCGCATGCGCGTGGGACCTACGACACCGACTGTTCCACGGACACGATCCGCCATCTTATACGTAGTCAGAACCAGGCTGCACTCCCGCAGCCCGCTGCTCGTGTTCTCGCGCCCGATGATGATCTCGACGTCCTTTTCGAAGGCAACCTGCTGCAGGATCCCCGCAAGCTGGGCGCCCTGCTCGATCAGCTCGAGGAGCTCTTCCAGACGGTTCACCTCGACGAACTCGGGGTGGCGCAGCAGGTTGCGGACCCCGTCGTGGAGCACCACGGTCTGTCGCTGCGACTGGTGGTTCTTGATCGACTCGACGAGGCGTTCCAGGATCCGGCGCTGCTCGCCCCGGTCGGTGCCAAGCTGGGCGAGCCGGACCGTCAACTCGTCCGCGCTCTGCCCACGAACTTTTCTGTTGAGCATCGCGGCCATTCGGCTCAGATCTTCCTGCGTGATCGGATGTTCGAGATTGACGACCTGCTGCTTGATCAGATTACCTTCGAGCACCAGGATGATCAGCGCCGACTGCGCCTCGAGTGAGACGAGGTCGATGTGCTTGATCCGTGCCTCCCCGACCTGCGGTGCCGTGACCAGCGAGACGTTCTCGGTGATCTGCGCCAGCACCATCGCCGCCTTTTCGAGGATGCCCTCGAGCTGATGCGGGGCGCTGCCGAATTCCTGCTTGACGGCTCGGCGGATCGCCGGCGGCGCTTGCTCCGGTTGCATCAGGAAGTCGACGAAGTAGCGGTAGCCCCGGTCGGTGGGGATCCGTCCGGCGGAGGTGTGCGGCTGCTGCAGATAGCCGGTGCCGACCAGGTCGGCGAGTTCATTGCGGATAGTGGCCGAGGAGAGCGCGAGGAAGTACTTGGCAGCGAGGACCTGCGAGCCGACCGGGATTCCGGTCAGCGTGTAGTCCGAAACCACCGCCTTGAGGATGCGTTGCTTGCGTTCGTCGAGCTGGCTTGGTTCTAGCATGTTGGCAGTCTCGATCGAAGAGTGCTAATCCCCATTGTACGGGCTATCCTGCGGGCATGGCCACGCCCGTACGGATCTACTCCGACTACGTCTGACCCTTCTGCTTTGTCGACCTGGTCCGGGTCGAGCAGCTGGAACGGGAATACGATGTCCAGGTCGAGTGGGTCCCCTACGAGCTCCACCCGGAGATCCCACCGGAGGGACGCTCCCGGGAGGAGGTGATGCCGGCCGCCTACCGGGCTCAGGTCGAGGCAGGCCTTAGTCGGCTCTCGGCCCAGCTTGGCATGGAGATGCACCGGCACGTGCGCCTGATCAACTCGCGACCCGCGCTGCAGGCCGCCGAATTCGCCCGGGCAGCAGGGTTGTTCGCGCCGATGCATCGGGGGCTGTTTGAGGCCTACTGGCTCGGGGGTCGCGACGTCTCCGACCTGGCGGTGCTCCGCGAGATCGCCAGCGCGGTCGGGCTCGACGTCGACGCCATGCAAGCCGCGATCAAAGCCGACGCGTACGGCGACCATCTCGACGCCCGCCGCGCCGAGGCATTGGATCTCATGATCAGCGGCATTCCGGCACACGTCATCGCCGACCGTTACCTCGTGATGGGCGCCCAACCGTATCCCGTCTTCCAAGAGGTCATGGGCAGGGTCGGCGTCGAAAGACGTAGCGCAGGCAACCGATGACAGTCGAAGAACGAGCACGACGGCAATATGCCGATGAGAGGAATCTCAACGCTCGCATCAACCTCCATCGCCGGTTCAGCACCAATCCGGTTACCTGGGCCCGCTGGTTGTTCGACCAGATGCGCCTCGCCGAGGGCGCGCGGATCCTGGAGCTGGGTGCGGGAACCGGGCTCTTGTGGAACGAGAATCGCGATCGGCTGCCGACCGGCCTTCACCTCGTTTTTACGGATCCATCCGCGGGCATGCTCGCCGCCGCGAAAGCCAATCTCGCCGGGATTCCGCACGTCGAAGTCCGTCAGGCCGACGCATCGCAAATTGCGGACGCGGACCAAACCTTCGACGCCGTCATCGCGAATCACATGCTTTACGAAGTGCCAGATCGAACCGCAGTATTTTCGGAGGTTGTTCGCGTCCTGCGGCCAACCGGCGAACTCTACGCGGCCACCAACGGAGCGAACCACATGCGCGAGCTCGATCAGCTGATCGGGCCAGCCAGAACCCCAGCCGCTGGCATCCCAACACGGTTCAGCCTCGAAAACGGCGAGACACAGCTCACCCCATTTTTCGGATCGGTCGAGCTGAGACGCCACGACAACCGTCTGGCAGTCAGGGAGCTGGCGGCCGCCATGGCCTACGTCAGGTCACTGACGCTCGATCTCTCCGAGGACGAGGACGGGCGGATCGCGGAGGCCATCGGTGAGGTCATCGACCGTGAGGGCGCTTTTAACATCACGCGAGATTCCGGCCTATTTATCTGCCGGCAGCCGCGCCCGGCGCCTGGCTGAGAAACTCGGCCCCGACCCGGTTCGCGAGCTCGATGCCGCGCCGGGTCAGGCGCACTTCGTCGCCCTGTTCGGTCAGGAGACCGAGTCCAGCCAATCGGTGGCGCTCGACCGGGAAGGGGCCAGTTGCAGACGTCCCCTCCAGCAGGCGCACGCCGATCATGGCCGCCTCTCCCCTCGCCCGTTCCGGCGATAGGCACTCGCTCCCGTCGACGGCATTCCCCGTCGCCATCGCGCGGCGGATGTAGGCATGAGGCCCCTTGAGGTTCCAGCGCCGTTCGCTGGAGCCGTCGTCCGGCCGGAACAGGCTGTGGGCGCCGGCTCCGCAACCGAGGTAGGGCAGGTAGTGCCAGCCGGCGAGGTTGTGCCGCGAGGCAAAGCCCGGCTGCGCCCAGTTGGAGATCTCGTAGTGAGCGAAGCCGGCCAACGCGAGGTAGTCGACCGCCGCCCAGTACTGCTCGAGCTGGGCATCGGCCTCGGGCATTGTCACGAGGTGCGTCCGCACCTCCTGGCCCAACCGCGTCCCCGACTCGACCGTGAGCTCATACGCCGACAGGTGCTGCACCCCTTCGCCGACTACCGTAGCGAGTGTCTCCAACCAGCCAGATAGCTCGACTCCCGGGACTCCGTAGAGCAGGTCCGCACCGACGTTGGCGAACCCCCCGGCTCGCGCGGTTCGGATCGCCGCCAATGCCTCCTCGCCGGAGTGCAGGCGTTCGAGAAAGCGCAGGGCGCCTGGTTGCAGGCTCTGGACGCCCAGGCTGAGGCGAGTGACGCCGGCGGCGAGCCACCCTTCAACCCGCTCCGCGTTGACGTTGCTCGGGTTGGCTTCGAGTGTGACCTCGGCGCCAGGCTGGAGCCCGATCTTTCGAACGCGATTCATCAGGAGCTTGGCTTGCTCCCCAGTCAGCAGGCTCGGAGTCCCGCCCCCGACGAAGACCGTGTCGAGCGGTCCGATCGGCACCTGCGCCGCCATCCGATCGATCTCGTGCGCCAGTGCCTCGACATAGGCCGGGACGAGTCCCTCAAGGACGGCGTAGGCATTGAAATCGCAGTATTTGCAGACCCAGGTGCAGAAGGGTATGTGCAGGTAAAGGCTCTTGATCCGTTCCATCAGTCCAGGCTCAAAACGGCCATGAAGGCCTCCTGTGGAATCTCGACGTTGCCGACCCGCTTCATCCGCTTCTTACCTTCTTTCTGCTTCTCGAGCAGCTTGCGTTTGCGCGTGACGTCGCCGCCGTAACACTTGGCGATGACGTCCTTGCGGAGCGCCGGCACTGTCTCGCGGGCGACGATCTTCCCGCCGATCGCCGCCTGGATGGGAACTTCGAACAGCTGCCGAGGAATCAGGGTCTTGAGCTTTTCGCACAGCCGGCGCCCCTGCTGGTGGGCCTTGCTGCGCTCGACAATCATCGAGAGGGCATCCACCGGCGACCCGGCCACCAGGATGTCGAGCTTGACCAGGTTGGCCTCTTCGAAGCCGACCAGCTCGTAATCGAGCGAGGCGTACCCCTTGCTGCGAGATTTGAGCTGGTCGTTGTAATCGTGGATGATCTCGGCAAGCGGCATCCGGTACGTGATGACGACCCGATCGCCCGGCTGGTATTCCATGTTGAGGAAAACGCCGCGACGCTCCTGGCTCAGCTCCATCATGTTGCCTACGTAGGTGCTGGGCACCACGACCGTGCCGAGAACCATCGGCTCGCTGATGGCTTCGATCTCGGCCGGATCCGGCAACTTGTCCGGGTTGTCGACCGGGACCTCCTCACCGTTCCGGAGCCGGACGCGGTACTCGACCGTGGGGGCGGTGGCGAGGAGGGTGAGATTGAACTCGCGCTCGAGGCGTTCCTGCACGATGTCCATGTGCAGCAACCCGAGGAAGCCGCAGCGGAACCCGAACCCGAGCGCGGCCGAGGACTCCGGCTCGTAAATGAGCGCCGCGTCGTTAAGCTGCAGCCGCTCGAGCGCCTCCTTCAGTTGCTGGTACTGCTCGGTGTCGGTCGGGAACAGCCCCGCATAGACCATCGGCGTCACGTGCCGGTAGCCCGGCAAGGGCGCTGCGGCGGGACGAGCCTCCTCCGTCACCGTGTCGCCGACTCGCGAGTCCCGCACGTTACGAATGTTGGCGATCAGGTAGCCGACCTCGCCGGCTGAGAGGTCCTCCACTTCGGTTCTATGCGGCCGGAAGACCCCGACTTCATCGACCTCGAAGCTGTTGCCCGTCTGCATCATCCGGATGCGCATCTTCGGCCGAAGGGTCCCCTGCAGCACGCGCACGTAGGTCACGACCCCACGGTAGGCATCGAATTTCGCGTCGAAGATGAGCGCCTGGAGCGGGGCCTTGCGGTCTCCGGTCGGCGCCGGAACGCGCTGGACGACGGCCTCGAGAATTTCCTTCGTTCCGATCCCCTGCCGGGCACTGGCAAAGATCACCGACTCTGCCGGCAGCCCGATGACTTTCTGGATCTCCTCCCGGACCACCTCGGGAGTTGCATGCGGCAAATCGATCTTGTTCACGACCGGCACGATCGTCAGGTTGTGGTCGAGCGCCTGGTGCACGTTGGCGAGCGTCTGCGCCTCTATCCCCTGCGAGGCGTCGACAACCAGGATGGCGCCGTCGCACGCCGCCAGTGCCCGTGAGACCTCGTAGGAGAAGTCAACATGGCCGGGCGTGTCGATCAGATTGATCTGGTAGGTGTTGCCATCGTCCGCCTTGTACTCCATCCGGACGGCCTGCGCCTTGATCGTGATGCCACGCTCCCGTTCCAGGTCAAGCGAGTCGAGTACCTGCTCGACCATGTCGCGCGGCGCGACCGTGCCCGTGAACTCGAGCAGTCGATCCGACAGCGTCGTCTTGCCGTGATCGACGTGGGCGATCACGGAAATGGCGCGGATCAAGTGTGTGGGCGTGGACACGTAGGGAGTTTATCTGCCAATCCGAACTATTGGACTGGCGCGCGACGTTACTTAGCGCCGTTCGGGCACGCGCAGCTCGATGCGGCGGCAGTTGCGGCAGGCGAGCAACTCCACGTCGAGGATTCCCTCGCCAAGCTCGGCCCAGTTGCCCATCAGCATCCGCCAGCCACCGCTGACACCACCAACGCGTAGATGCTCGACGCCGACTGACTGCAGTGGACCCTTACACCCGAGACATGTGCCGGAATCGACAACGGCCATGATTTACCCCTCCTTTAGCTTCTAGACGCGCGCGACACGGTCGTCGACTGCGCCTGGGCGATCGTGCCAAGCTCGCGGCGGCCGCCCGCCTTGACCCGATGCGCGAGGACCATATCGGCAACCTCGTTCACCTCGTTGACGCCAACCTGACCCACGCCACGGTAGGCGGCCAGCGCCTGCGCCGCCTTGCGGCCGACCAGGTCGGCGCGGTGACCATCGACCTGGAGGCTGACGTTCAGCTCGGCCAGGCCCCGCAGGATCGTCACCGGCATGGTCACCTTTGGGAAGCGCACGATGCCATCGGCAATCCGCTCGCCGATCTGCTCGTCCTCACCGGCGAACCGCTGGCTGAACCCGGCCGGATCCGTTTCCCACTCCTCGCGACGTTCCACGATTTGCACCCGCTGCCCGATGTCCTTGATGCCTTCGACGTCAACGGCCAATCCAAAGCGATCGAGCAGCTGTGGCCGCAGGTCGCCTTCCTCCGGATTCATGGTGCCGACCAGGATGAAGCGGGCCGGGTGCCAGATCGAGATGCCCTCCCGCTCTACGACATTCACGCCCATGGCGGCCGCGTCGAGCAGCACATCCACCAGGTGGTCATCGAGCAGGTTGACCTCGTCGACGTAAAGAATGTTCCGGTTCGCCTCGGCAAGCACCCCGGGCTCGAATTTGCGCTCGCCGCTCTTGATCGCTGCCTCGATGTCGATCGCGCCCACGACGCGATCCTCGGAAGCGTTGATGGGCAGCTCGACCACCCGCATCCGCCGGCGCTCCCGCGGCAGCGTCTCCCCGCGGGTCACGCGCTCGCCGCAATCGGGGCAGAGCGCTTCCTTCGCGTCAGGATCGCATCGGTACTGGCAATCCGCGACCACGGTCTGCTCCGGCAGGAGGCGGGCCAAGGCGCGGACGGCCGTCGATTTCCCGGTGCCCTTCTCGCCCCGGATAAGGACGCCACCGATCGCCGGATGGATCGCGTTCAAGATGAGCGCGAGCTTCATCTTGTCCTGGCCGACGATGGCGCTGAACGGGTAGGTGAATCGCTCCATCGTCATCTAAGCATCTCACGCTGCACCGTATCGACGATGGAGGACTGGGAGAGATCGAAGAGCCCGTAATAGCGACCGCCAAGGCGATTGGCGAGATCCTGGCAGACGTTGAACGCGTAGGCGCCGTACAGGCTCGTAACCCGGCTCCTCGGATGTCCGGGCTGGCTTCCGAAGTCACGGGTCGAGTCGATCACCATGGCCCGGATCCCTTCCTGCTTGATCTGGGCGGCGGTGCGCTGCGCCTCGAGCAAGGGCTCTTCGCCGAACAGGCTGATGTTGCCTCGACCATCGCTGATCAGCACGATCAAGGGGTAGACGCGCGGATCGCGCAGGCGCTCGGTCTTGATCAACTTCAGCGCCGTCATCAGGCCGTGAGTGAGCGGCGTCGTGCCCCCTATATTCAGCCGCTCGAGTCGGCGTTCGGCGAGATCGACGCTGGATGTCGGCCGGAGGACGACGCGAGCCGTGCGACCGCTGAAGGCCACCAGCGACACCTTGTCGCGCCGAACGTAGGCGTGGCGCAGGAGCGACAGGATGGCGCCCTTGGTCGCGAGCATGCGCTGCTCGGCATCCATCGAGGCGCTGGCATCGACGACGAAGACGATCAGGTTGCCCGTCTTGCGCTCGCGAACTTTCTGGCGAAGGTCCTGCCGCTCCAGCTGTAAGCCCGGCCGCTCGACCACGGAGGCCTGGCGTCGGCTCGCCTGGTAGGGTGCCGCCGCCCGAACCGTCGCGTCGAATGCGACATCGGTGACCTTTTCGGCCTCGGCGCTGCGAACGTAGCGTCCGCGCTTCGTCTCGCTTTTCGTGCTGGTGCGTTTGCCGGCTGCGCGACGTGCCTGCCGCTCGCGCGGCAGGTCGAGCTTCTTGACGTTGAACGTTGGCAGCCGGATGAGCGTCTCGGGTTCCGCGTCAGTCGCCTCGGTGGCCTGGGATTCCTCCGACCGCGAGGTCGTCCATCCCTCGGTTGCCTCTCCGCCACCCGCACCCTCGCTCTGGGTCGCCTCCCCCTGTACGGCCTGGCCGTTCTCCGTCGGCTGGGTGGTTTTGATCTGGGACAGTTGTTCCGCGGCGCGAACTGCCAGCTCCTGAACCTGGACCTGCCGCTCGCCGCCCTGCTCCCGCCGCCGGTGCGCCAGGCCCAGTTCCATCGCCTCGAGGACGTCATCCAGCTCGACCGTCGAGCCGCCCCGGAGGGCACAGATGGCGCGAGCGCTCCTGGCGACGACGAGGTCGGCGCGATGCCCGGCGACAGACCCGTCGAGACATAACCGAGCGATCAGGGCCCGGATCGCGGTCGTAAGCTCCAGGGAGGGCAAGCGGCCTCGAGCCGCCCCCAGCGCCGATTGGAGCTCTCGCTCGGGCGTCACCGAGCGCTCCCTGACCTGCTCCGCATCCGCGAGGAAGTCGCGCTCGAGCTCGATGACACGGAGGCGATCGTCGATGTCGGTGATCGTCTGCACGTCCACGCACAAGCCGAACCGGTCCAGCAATTGTGGCCGTAGCTCGCCCTCTTCCGGGTTCATGGTGCCGACCAGGATGAAATGCGAGGGGTGGACGACCGAGATGCCCTCGCGCTCGACCACGTTGACGCCCATTGCCGCGGCGTCCAGCAGGACGTCGACCAGGTGGTCGTCGAGGAGGTTGACCTCGTCGACGTACAGGATGTTCCGATTGGCGTCGGCCAGAACGCCGGGCTGAAAACGTCGGGCGCCGGCACGGACGGCCGCCTCGATGTCGATCGAGCCGACCAGGCGATCCTCCGACGCGTTGATCGGAAGCTCGACGATCCGCATCGCCTTGCTGATGACTGGGAGGGGCCCATCCTTTTGCCGGCGCCGGCAGTCGTCACAGTACCGAGCCGGCACCGCCGGGTCACAGCGATAGGGGCAGCCCTCGACGGCCTCGTAGTCCGGGAGCAACCGCGCCAGGCCGCGGACGGCCGACGACTTTGCTGTGCCGCGGTCGCCCCGAATCAAGACCCCCCCGATCCCCGGGTCGACCGCGTTGAGGAGGAGGGCGCGCTTCATTCGCTCCTGGCCGACCAGGGCGCTGAAGGGCAGCGTGGCTTCGAAGGGCATCATCTTGAGTCTAGCCAGCCCCCGTTCGGCGCAAACTCGTATGGTCAAGGCCCGCGGACGGCCTTAGGACCGCTCCATCACAGCCCGGAAGGTGTCCAACGTCTTGCCGAGCCTGTTGTCCAGGTCCCGCCTCAGCCGCGCGTCCACGAGCCGGACCAGCCCTCCGGTCGCGACATTGATCGCGCAGGTGAGCTTGACCTCCTGCCCTTCCTCCCCAAGGCGGTAGTCGATGGTCGAGGCCGGCCGGGCGCCAACCGACTCGAGCGTGAGGCTCCGATTCAGCTCGTAGGCCGCCACCAGGTAACGGGTTACGTCGCGCCGGCCCTCCTCGTCTCGGAACTGGGTGATCTCCGTCCCTTTGCCAACCGGGCCGGGTGGCTCGATGCGCACCTCGCTCACCCCCGTGTACCAGGGCGACCCAGGCCCGAAGTTGGTCAGCGCCTCGAAGATGGCCGGGACGCACGCGCGGATGAAAACGTCACGTTGGACCGTGACGATTAGAGATCCAATTCCTTCGCGATGATCTCGCGCATAATCTCGTTCGTCCCGGCGCCGATCGGGCCGAGGCGCGCGTCGCGCCAGGCGCGTTGAATCGGGTACTCCATCATGTAGCCATAGCCACCGTGGATCTGCAGGGCCTGGTCTGCGACCCGGACATTGGCCTCGGTGGCGGCGATCTTCGCCATCGAGACTTCCCTGGTGCAGGGAGTCCGCTGCGCGTGGAGCCAGAGCGCGTGATAGGTAAGCTGCCTCGCCTGCTCGACCTGGAGCGCCATGTCGGCGAGCTTGTGGCGCGTTACCTGCATGGAACTGAGCGTCTTGCCAAACTGGACGCGGTTGCCGGCATACTCGATCGCCAGCTCCAGGCTGCGCTGGGCTTCTTCGACGGCGCCCAGGGCAATCCAGAGCCGTTCCCATTCGAAGTTCGCGACCGCCAGGTAGAAGCCACGATTCTCGTCACCCAGTCGGTTGGCAACGGGGATCCGGCAGTCCTGGAAGACGAGCTCGGCGGTGTCGGATGCGCGCCAGCCGAGTTTGTTCAGCTTCCGCCCAACCGAAAAACCGGGTGTTCCCCGCTCGGCCACGAGCAGAGAAAGGCCGTGGTGGCCACCCTCGGGCGTCGTGCGTACCAGGATGACGACGACGTCGGCCTGGACCCCGTTCGTGATAAACGTCTTCGTGCCGTTCACGACGTAGGAGTCGCCCTCGCGCACCGCCCGCGTTTCCACGTGCGCGATGTCCGATCCCCCCGCCGGCTCCGTCACGCCAAGGGAGGCGACGAATTTCCCAGCGATCGCCGGCTGCAGCCAGCGCTCCTTCTGCGCCTCGCTGCCGAAGTTGAAGATCGGCGGCGTCGCGATCGCGATGTGCGCCCCGATGCCTGCCGCCACGCCACCGGAACCGCAACGAGCGAGCTCCTCGAACAAGACGGCTTCATAAATGACACCGGCCTCCGTTCCCCCGTACTCGGGCGAGTATTTCAGCCCGAGCAAGTCGAGGGCGGCACAGCGGGCAAACAGCTCGCGCGGGAATTGCTGCGCCTCCTCCCAGGCCTCGACGTTGGGGCGGATCTCCTTGTCGACGAAGCGACGGATCGTCGTACGGAATTCCTCGTGCTCCGCGGTAAAGAGGTGGGACCGGCGCACTCCTACGTTTGCCAGTAGTTAAGGAACTCCGGGTACTGTGCCATGGTCTCGGCCGCCACCGCCTCGGGCAGCCGAAGGAACATGCCCCGAGCGTCGGCCACGATGGTTCCGTCCGCCATTTCAACCGTCCCCAGGGCATCGATCGCGCCGTCGCGTTCGCGAACGATCTCGGCCCAGACGCGCATCGGTTGGTTGATGGGGGCCGGCCTGCGGTAGCGGATATCGAGCTTGCCCGTCATCAGCCATTCCTGCCGCAGCGCCCCGGTCCGGCCCATCGTCTCGTCGAGGAGCGTCGCGATGATGCCGCCATGAAGCAGGCCTGGGAAGCCCTGCTGCGCCAGGGAGGGGGTAAAGTCGGCGACGACCCGCTCCTCTTCGCGCCGGAATACCAGCTTCAGCCCGCTCTCGTTTCGAGGCCCACAGGCAAAACACCGCTGATATGTGCTTTGATCATTGAGTCTGTCGCGGTCAGCCACGAGCGTTGACCAGTCTAGCAGCCGATCTGGAGGAGATTTTCAAAATGGACCGCCGGTCGGAAGCGATCGCACAACTCCTCGAAACGGCCTTGTCCGAGCGGTTCGCGACGCCCGTCACCGAGGTGATCCAGGCGATCGCGGTCCCGGTCGCGATTGTCCATGCCATGGACCTGCGCCTCCTGACCCTGAACGAGCTGATGGCCGCCGTGCTCGGCCGGCCGGTTGCGGACGCGGTCGGGCGCTCGATCGTCGAACTGACACCGGCCCGGCATCCCCTCGCCGATCCCCGACCGTATCGCGCGGTCGCCCGGTCCGAGCACGCCTTTGACTCGTCGGTGGTCATCGGGAGCCGCCCCTGGCAGTGGTCGATCCGTCCGCTCAAGGGCCTCGACCGTGCGGTGGACCATCTGCTCGTTTGCCTGGTGGGGAGCACCGAGCCGACCCCTGGGCCCGATCTACCCCGACTACTCGAGATCAATGCCACGAAGACGGAGTTCCTGAATTTGGCCGCCCACGAGCTCCGGACACCACTGGGCGTGATCCACGGCTACGCCTCGATGCTCGCGCAGGGCGGGCTGACGATCGAAAACCAGCAACTGGCCGGCGCGCGCATCTACGAGAAGGCGAAACAACTCAGCCGCCTGATCACAGATCTGGCCCTCGTCGCCCGGCTCGACGAGCTGGGGCCGGCACTGGCGACCGACAGGCTGGACCTGATCGAGCTGGTCGAGCCCACGATCGAGGACCTCCAGCGTCGCTATCCCGACCTCGCCATCGAGTTTCAATTCAGGCAGCCGAGGGCTCCTGTCACGGGCAATGCCTACTGGCTTCAGCTCGCCATCCGCGAGCTGCTGGATAATGCGGTCCGGTTCCGCCCGGCGCCGACCGGCCGGATCGACGTCAGCGTCAATCCGACGGCGAACGGTTGGGTGATCAGCGTGCTCGACGACGGCTTCGGGATCTCGACGACCGACCAGGGGTCCCTCTTCGACCGCTTCTCCCTGATCGAGACCGAGGAGAACCGGCACCTGGTCGGGATGGGCATCGGCTTGTACATGGTTCGCGAGGTGGCGGCCGCGCACGGCGGCCAGGTCGGCGTCAATAGCCGGCAGGGAACGGGGAGCGAGTTTACGATCGAATTGCCACGCACCGTGGTCCGTCGACGGAATAGCTGAAACGCGGGAAACTGGCGTTATAGTGAAAGGCGTCCTCAGAGACGCGCCATGCTGAAAGTGCTCGCCCTGCTGGCCTTCGGCTACCTGCTCGGCTCGGTCCCCTCTGGCTGGCTGGTGATGAAGGTCTACCGAAACCAGGATGTCCGCCGCCTCGGGAGCGGCAATATCGGGGCGGCCAATGTTTACCGCGCGGGTGGCGCCGGCGCCTTCGCCTTCACGCTGATCGCGGACGGGCTGAAGGGCATCATTCCAGTGCTCGCCGGTATCTTGCTGGCGGTCGACAATGCCGAAGTAACGCTTCCGCTGATCGGTATGGCCGCCGTCATCGGCCATACCTGGTCGATCTATCTCGGCTTTCGCGGCGGCAAGGGGGTCGCCACCTCCGGGGGCGTGATGCTGGTCCTGGCGCCTGTTGCCCTGGTCTTGAGCGCACTGGCCTGGTTCTTTGTTATCAAAACGACCAAGTTGGCATCGCTCGCGTCCCTCACCGCGGTCTCGGTCGCGTTCGTAAGCCTGATCGTCCTCCACCTGATCAGTTGGCAAGCATGGCGCCCGGTGGGATGGTCCACGATCCTGCTCGGCATCGTGCTCGGGGGCCTCGTCTTCTACCGGCACCGCAGCAATATTGAACGGCTCGCCTCCGGCCGCGAGCTGAAGATCACGACCCAGTAGTGCCCGATCGTTCCCCGGCCGACACGAAGCAACGCTTCCTGCTCTTCGGCGCGGGCGCGGTCGGCTCCCTGCTGGGCGCCAGGCTGGCTGCGGCAGGTTGCGAGGTCACGCTGGTCGGCCGCCCGCCCCATGTCGAAGCAGTGACGCGCGAGGGCCTGCGGACCGTCGTTGCCGGGAAGGTCAGCAGTCAATCGGTTCGGGCCGCCCGCCAGACGGTGGCCGAGGCGGGTGGACCATTCGACTTCGTATTCCTTACGGTCAAGGGGTACGACACGATCGATGCCATCGAGCAGCTGGCGCCCGTTCTGAGGCCTGGCACCATCCTGGGAGGCTTCCAGAACGGGGTAGGCAACGAGGAGACAATCGCGGCGACGGTCCCGGAGCAAGCGCTCCTTGCAGGCAGCCTGACCCTGCCGGTCAGTCTTGACGAGCCGGGTCTCGTACACCTCCACTCGAACCATGGGGGCGTCGCGCTCGCGCCGGTCTCGCCGGAGGTCAATGTCGGCCCGCTGGTCCGCACCCTCAACCATGCGGGATTGAAAGCGCGACGGTACACGGACTTTCGGGCCATGAAATGGTCGAAGCTCCTGCTCAACATCCTGGGCAACGCGCAGAGCGCCATCCTCGACCTGCCTCCCAGCCACGTCTTTGCCGACAGCGAGCTCTTCCGCTACGAACGAGCCGCGTTCCGCGAAGCGGCGACGGTCATGGAGCGGATGCGCCTGCGGGTGGTGGCGCTCCCGGGCTTTCCCGTTCCGATGCTGCAGCGGGCCATGAACCTGCCGCCACTGCTGGCGCAGATGGTGCTCGAGCCCCGGGTCGGCGGGGCGCGCGGGAACAAGATGCCATCCCTCTGGTGGGACCTGAGCCGGGGCAAGGGGCGGACGGAGGCGGCCTACCTCAACGGCGCCGTCGTCGATGCAGGCCGCCAGCAGGGCGTCCCAACGCCGGTCAACTCCGTGTTCTGGGCCCTGCTCGAAAAAGTCACGAAATCACCCGGGGAGTGGGAGCGCTATCGACGCCAGCCGGAGCGGCTGAAACAGTTGCTGCGAACCGCCGTGCGGCTCTAGGAAATCACGGATCCGGGGCCGAACTCGCGACGACGCGCGGGATCGGCGGCACGTCCCGCGTCAATAGTGGAACTGCACCCCGGACGTACTCGAGGCCGGAGCCGATCGTCCAGATGACGGCGATCAAGAGCGCCCAGACCGGGACGGTAAATGGGCCGTAGCCGGTCACCAGCAAGCTGCCCGGGGCCGCCTGCGCCGACAGAACGCCGGCATGGAGCGCGTCGCCGGCGAGCAGCACGAGGATCAAGGCGACGATCGTGATCAGCGTCTTCGCTTTCCCCCATCCGCCTGCCGGAATGACGACGCCGAGCGCCGCCGCGTAGCTCCGCAGGCCGGTGACGAGGAACTCGCGCGCGATGATGACGGCGACCATCCAGCCCGGGGCCAGGTGGACGACGGCGAGCCCAACCAGCAAAACTGCTATCAAGATCTTGTCGGAGGTCGTGTCAAGGTAGATGCCGAGCGCGGACACCAGCTTTCGGCGGCGAGCGATCCGTCCATCGATTGTGTCCGTCAGCGAGGCGGCGATAAAGAGGACGAGCGCAGTGATGATGGCAAAGCGGGCGGTCGAGACAACGAGGGCATAGAGCAGGGGCGCCGCGGCGATACGGGAGAAGCTGAGCAGGTTGGGCGCGGCCCACAGCGAGGGCACTACCACAGTGTAGGTCTAGGTCGGCCTGGTTCCAACGTGGATGGCGGCGATCCCGAAGGTCAGCCGCCTGATCTCGACCGGCGCGAATCCCGCTGCCAACATTTCTTCCGCCAGCTCATTGGGACGTGGAAAGGCCTGGACGCTGGCCGAGAGGTACTCATAGGCCTTCTCCTCGCCGCGTCGGAGCGCACCGGCCACCGCCGGCATGACGCGGGTCAGGTAGAAGCGATACGGTATGGAGAGTGGTCCACGTGGCGGAGGGGGCAACTCGAGCACGACCAGGCGCCCGCCGGGACGCAGGACGCGTACCATCTCGCGGAGCGCACCGGCTCGGTCGACCAGATTCCGCAGACCGAACCCGATGGTGATCGCGCCAATGCTGCGATCCGGGTATGGAAGGGCGCTGGCGTCGCCGAGTACGAACTCGACATCCGGCTCGAGCCGGCGCGCGATGTCGAGCATGGCCGCGCTGAAATCGATGCCGATCACCCGGCCGCCGGGCGTGACCAAGGGGACCAGTTCACGGGCCAGCTTCCCGGTGCCGCAACAAAGGTCGAGCGCGGTATCGCCGGAATGCGCCTGCGTCAGCCTGGCCGCCTCGCGCCGCCAGCCGGCATCGCGATCCAGGCTGAACAGGCGGTTGCGCCGGTCATAGCCCTCGGCGATCTGGTCGAACATCTGCCGGATGCGGTCGGCACGCGCCTGCTGGCTCACCCCTTGGATTATCGTCAGGTGCGATCCCGATTGCAGGCTCGAGGTGGGTGGCGTACGGTGGACATATGGCGGATCTCGCATACAGGGTAGGGCTCGGCCTCGCCGCGAGGGGCGACGTCCGGGAGACGGTCCGCTGGGCTCAGCAGGCGGAGGAGATGGGCCTCGAATCCGTCTGGGTTCACGACAGCTACTTCGAACGGGACCCGATTACGTATCTCAGTGCCATCGGCTTGCAGACGAGCCGCATCGGGCTTGGCGCGGGCGCGCTGAACCCCTATACGAGGCACCCCGTGGTGCTGGCGATGACAATGTCTGCGCTCGACGACCTGGCGCCGCGGCGCTGTACCCTCGCGCTCGGCAGCGGGCTCCCGCTACGGCTGTCTCAGATGGCCATTCCCTATGACGACACGGTTGCACGCGTCTCCGAAGCGATCGACCAGGTTCGCACACTCTGGCGCGGGGAGCGCCTGATTCTCAATGAAAAGGTTCCCCCGCTTCAGCCGATGTTTCAGCCGCCCCACCGGATCCCGATCTACATCGCCGCCTACCGGACGCCGTTTCTCGATCTCTGTGGCCAGAAAGCCGACGGCTACCTGGCACGACCGGCGGAGTCGCTGCCGGCCTTCGGGAAGATGCGCGATCGGGTTCTCGCCACGGCGGCGGCGGCGGGACGCGCAGCGGGAGACATCGAGTTTCGCGGCTATCTCCTCTCGCTGATCGACAACAGCCATCGGGAAGCGCTCAACCGGGCCAAGCGCGAACCGTTCGTCATCTACATGATCTCGGTCTTGAGCGACATATCCCTCAAGCGAGCCGGTTTCGAACCGGAGTTGCGGAACCGGATTGCCGCCGCCTGGCGGGCCGAGGACTACCACCAGGCCGGCGGCTTGATCCCGGATGACCTGCTCGACGCCTTCATTCTGTGTGGCACCGCTGGAGACGTCGCGGAGCGTGCCCGCGCCTATCACGATGCCGGGATGACTGTCCCCCTGCTTCAGCCCATCCTCCAGGAGGAATCCCAGGTCAATGCCGTGATGCAGGCCGCCGTCGAATACGGCAGTCGGAGCACGGTGAAGGCGGGTACGGCGGCAGCCCGTTCCCACGAGCCCGGGCGTGAGCGCGGGACGGTCACCGTCGCGCGCAGAGCGCAAGGCGTCTGGGAATTGATCCGCCCCTTCAGCTTCACCGCCTCCCTGCTGCCGGTCGCGGTCGGCGGTGCCATCGCGTTCCAGCGCGGCCAGATGCACTGGTGGTTGTTCCTTGCCGCCCTGCTCGGTGGGCTGGGCCTGCACATCGGCACAAACGTCATCAACGAGATCTACGACGTTCGTCAGGGCATCGACTCGATCACGTCGCCGCGGATGTCGATGGCGATCCTCAAGGGCCGGGTCAGCGAGCGTGGCGCATTCGCGGTCGCCTGGGCCGGGTTCCTCATTGCCGCGCTCATGGGGATTTTTCTCATCATCAACCGCGGCTGGCCGATCGTCGTTCTCGGGATCGTCGGGTTCATCGGCGGGTATTTCTATACGGCGCCCCCATTTCAGTACAAATACCGCGCCCTCGGTTTGCCCCTGGTCTTCGTTCTGATGGGTCCGCTGATGGTATTCGGCGCCTACTACGCGGTCACCGGGTTGTTCGACAGCGGCCTGCTTGTCGTGGCGCTGCCGGTCGGGCTGCTCGTCACCGCAATCCTGCACGGCAACGAATGGCGTGATGTGGCCGAGGACACGCGCCACGGCTTCACCACGCTGTCGGCGCAGGTCGGCCGGAACAGCGCGCACTGGATTTACGTCATGCTCGTGATCGGGGCGTACATTGCGATCGGACTGGGCGTCATGGTCGGCGCCCTCCCGAGGTTGGCGCTCCTCACGCTGGTCAGCCTGCCACTGATGGCGTGGGTCCTTCGGCTCGCCGACCTTGGTGCGCAAGGCGACCTGCGATCGATCGCCATGATCGACCTGATGACGGCGCGGCTACATACGGCATTCGGAATCCTCCTGGTGGTCGGCCTCCTGATCGGGACGCCGGCCCATTGAAGCGCCTCCTTACCGGGCTCGGCCTTGCCGGCATCGTGTGGACCGCGGCCTTCCGCGGACCGCGGGCTCAATTCTGGCCGCGAATGACCATTGGGGTTGGCAGTCTTGGACTCTTCGCCCTCACGACAGATCGTCAACTGCGACAGGAGCGATTCCGCTGGCGCGACCTCGCTTTCGGCCTTGGCTCGGCGGCGGGGCTGTATGCCGTGTTCCAGGTTGGCGACCGGTTGGCGCGCCGCGTCATGCCCGCGGGCGACCGCGAGATCGGGCAGATCTACGAATTGCGGGCACAGGCACCGAAGGCGGCCATCGCGACCGCGCTGGCCCTGGCGATCGGCCCCGGTGAAGAGCTGTTCTGGCGCGGCCTGGTGCAGCGCGGGCTGCAGCCCCGCTTCGGCCGCGTTGGGGCAGCGCTTGTCGCCTCCTCGATCTACGGCGGCATCCACCTCGTCTCCCTGAACCTCACCTTGACCGGGGCGGCCGCCACCGCCGGTCTCTTCTGGGGCGGCCTCTATGCAGTGGAGCAGCGGATGGCGCCGTTGATCGTCAGCCACGTCGCCTGGGACATCTGGATCTTCCTGATCGCGCCGACGGAATGAGTTGGTTGTCGCGGTAGACTATCCGGATTCTGCGGTTACCAATCTCTAGGTTTTTCCACCTCACATGAAGCTCGGTCGCGAACTGCTCGGCGCCGCGGAGATCCAGCGACGCGTTCGCGAGATGGCAGCCGAGGTGTCGCGCGACTATGCGGCAATCGATCGCCCCCTGATCCTGCTCTCAGTCCTCAAGGGGTCCGTCTGCTTTGCCACCGATATCAGCCGCCACCTGACCGTCCCGGTCAATTTTGACTATGTCGCGGTCAGCAGCTACGGCCAGGCGACGGTGTCATCGGGGCACGTCCAGCTGCTCAAGGACCTGACCATGGACGTCGCCGATCGTCACGTGCTGATGATCGAGGACATCATCGACACCGGCCTGACGACGGCCTTCCTCTTCGAGCACGTGCAACGCCACAAGCCGGCGTCACTCAGGCTCTGCGTGCTCCTCAACAAGGAGGAGCGTCGAGAGAAACCTGTGCCAATCACCTACAAAGGCTTCGACATTCCCAACGAGTTCGTCGTCGGCTACGGCCTGGACTTCGACGAGCTCTATCGAAACCTCCCTGCCGTCCATATCCTCGAGCCCTAGCCACTCAAACGAATCCGCGAGAGGGCCGAGCGCCGGCAGAAAGGCGGAGGAACGCTAGTGCGAGCAGCCGCGGGCGGTGCCGGCGTCCGCGCCGGTGTCGAACGAGCTGCCGCAGGAGCAACTCGAGACGGCATTCGGGTTGTGCACCGTGAAGCCGCCGCCCATCAGGCTGTCGACGAAGTCGATCTCCGCACCCTTGATGTACTGGACGCTGACCGAATCAACGAAGAGGCGCACCCCACCCACCTCGGTGATGGCGTCGCCCTCCTCGGCGTGGTCCTCGAAGCCCATCCCGTAGGACATCCCGGAGCAGCCGCCGGGTTGGACGAAGACACGGAGACCCATCTCGGGCTTCCCCTGCTTGCCCAGCAGGTCGCGAAGCTGGGTGAGGGCGGAGTCGGAGATGCTGATCAGACTGGTGTTGGTATCGATCATTTCTTGAGCCATGTCTCGACCATTATAAGGCCAGTCCGTGTAACAACTGCGTTACGGGAATTGCTGGCGGCGCAATGGGCGGACGGCGTGGCTGTGTCCGAAACGCCGCCAGCGGACCGCCACGACGGCATCTCGGGCCGCCGCCAGCATCTCGTCGGGGGGCAGCGCGTCGAGCACCCCCATGGGCTCCTGGGTTCGCCGGCGGACCTTCCTCAACGCCAGCACGAAGCGCCGCTCCCCCTCGAAGTCGAAATAGGGCGGCTGATCGGGGTCGCCGGCCCTCACAAGCCGGTCGAGCTGGGCATACGGCTGATCCCAGTCCAGGGGTGTCTGCCGGACCGGGGGCTCGTAGCTGCCCTTCGCGAAATCGGGGAGGACCGCCCGCTGGTCACCCCGCGCCAGCGCCGCCAGCGTCTCGTCGAGGGCGTCGAGCCCCTCGGCGACCAGCCGCTTGCAGAGGGTCCCGGCTGTGTCCCGGCGGCCGAGCGGGATGCGACGCTGGGCCAGGATCGGGCCGGCATCGATCCGGGCCACGGTCAGGTGGATGCTGATGCCGGCCTCCCGGTCGCCCCGCACGATCGTCCAGTAGATCGGCTCCGGGCCGCGGTGGCGCGGCAGCAGGGACGGATGGATGTTGAGCCATCCGCGCGACGGCACCGCCAGCGTGGCCGCAGCAAGGATCTGGTCGAAGCTGGCCATCACGACCACGTCCGGCTCGTACGCCTTGAGACACCGAACGAAGGGATCCGCGTTCGCGTCGGCCGTCACCTCGACCGGGCGACCGAGGTGGCCGGCGATCCGCGCGATCAGATCGGCCTTGGGATGCGTCCGCTGCCAGCGCGTGCTGCAGACGGCGGCGACGATGTTGCTGCGCCGCTCGATGAGGTGCAGCAGGAAGGCGGTGCCATAGTCCGAGGGGATGCCGGCAAAGAGGATGCGCTGGCCGGTGCTAACCTCCCTGGGTCCGGCGTAGGGGCGCGCCGGGACCTCGTCGTAGTCGATCGGCACCATAGAGAATTCGGACTTGGCCCAGATCGTCGTGGCCAGCTTGTCGAGCCACGGATCATCGAGGGACCTCGGTTGCGCCAGGGCCATCAGCGCATGGCACGCTGGACCACCCGCGGCGCTTCGCCCCGGTCGCCATAGGCCCAGCCCAGCAGATCCATGACGTGCACGACCGGGATATCGTGGCCGGCACGTTGCAGGCCCATCGCGAGCTGGAGAATGCAGCCGGGATTCGCGGAGGCCACCACCTGGGCGCCCGACTCGACGACGTGCTGGACCTTCCAGGCAAGGGCCTCTTCCGCGATCGCTGGATGGGTCAGGTTATAGATACCAGCGGAGCCGCAGCACCAGTCTCCTTCTTTGATGTCGACCAAACGTACGCCTGGAATCATCTGCAGCACCTGGCGTGGCTGCTGCTGGATGCGCTGGCCGTGCAGCAGGTGGCATGGGTCCTGGTAGGCGACCCGCAGCTCGATCCGTCGCGTCGGTGGACGCATCCCGTGGGCGATCAGCAGCTCGGAGGCGTCCCTCACGATCCTGGAGAAGGCGGCCCCGGCTTCCATCGCCGCGGGGTCCCCTCGTAGCTGCACGGCGTACTCCTTCATATTTGACCCGCACCCGGCCGCGTTGACAACGACCGCCTCCACGTCGAGAGCGCCGAACGCGGCCAGCGTACGCGTGGCCAGCCGGTGGGCAGTCTTTGCCTCGCCCGCATGCGAGGGCAACGCCCCGCAGCAGACTCGCTCACCCGGAGTCAGGACCTCGTAGCCGTTGATTGACAGTGCGAGCGCGGTGCGACGATTCGTTCCGTGGAACATCTCGTCCTGGATACAGCCGGTGAGGAGGCCGACCCGGCCTCGCTGCTTACCCTGCGCGGCGGTCGTCGGCGCCAGTCGATGCTCGGAGGACGCACGATCGGCGAACGGCGGGAAGGCGGCGAACTTGCCCAGCGGAAGCACGTGCCAGGCGCCGGTCCGCCGGAGCAACGCCGGGATGCGCAGGGCCTGGACGGCACGGTAGAGACGGCCTGCCAGACGCAGGCGGCCGGGGTGCGGCAGGAGACCGTTGAGCAGGATCGCGCGGACCATCCGGTCGCGAAGGTTTTGGGGCGGCGTCTTTGCCCGCGCCATTTCCATGACGGCGCCGAACTGCACGCCGGAGGGACAGGCTGTCTCGCAGGCCCGGCAGTTGAAGCACTGGTAGATATGTGCCTGGAAACGCGGGTCATCGAACTCGATCAGGCCGAGACTGGCCTCCTTGATCTGCCACATGCGACCCCGCGGACTGTCCCCTTCATGGTTGAGGACGCGGAACGTTGGGCACTTCGGAAGGCACAACCCGCAATGGATGCAATCGCGCACCAGGTCCATGTCCATCCCCGCCGCCGCCGAGACCGAGCCCCGGCGATCGACTTCGTGTTTAAAGTCGAGGTCGGGAAGCCTGGATTTCATAGTGCGCCAACGAGCCGACCCGGACTCAAGGTGCCGTTTGGGTCCAACGCCTGTTTCAGGGAACGCATCACGTCGAAGCCGCGCGGGGGCGGGCCCCAAATGTCGAGCTGCTGTTTGATCGCGGCCGGCGCGCGCGCGACGATGACATGGCCGTCCGCCCCCGCCGCGGCCCGCATTCGCGCCAGCGCCTTGCCGGCCGACTCCGCCGGAACGCGGACATGGACGACGCCGGCAGCCGGCTGCGCGAGGAGCGGTCCTTCCGCGATGGCCGCCGGCAGCAATGTGTGCAAGCCGGTCAGCGAGGTCATGCCGTAGAGCACGACGGCGTCGTTATCGCGAGCCGCCGACCAGTCACGCGCCTCGACCCAGAACGTCTCCGGCGCCGCCTGACCCTCGAGCCGGCCACCCGCCGCTCGGACGATCGTCGCGGTCACGTCCTGCGCCGGATCGATCTCCCGCGCATAGCCCTCGAGCTTGATCGCCAGCGTCCAGCGCCAGTCCGCCGTCATGCCGCAATTCCAGAGCGTGGCACGATCCATGAGGACGATGGCCGCCGGCGCCAGGTACTGGTGCGCGAGCTCGATGCCGGCCTTGAGCGCTGCCGCCGGAGCCTCGAAATGGCCGAGCAGGGTGCGCTCCGCTTCGGGACGTGTCTGCAGCTTGAAATTGACCTCCGTAATCACCCCGAGCGTGCCGAGCGCGCCGGTGTGGAGCTTCATCAGGTCGTAGCCCGCAACGTTCTTGACGACCTTTCCCCCTGCGCGCGCCACCTTGCCCGAGGGGTAGGCGACCGCGATCCCGATCACCCAGTCGCGCACCGTTCCGTGGCGCGCGCGACTCAGCCCGTTCGTGTTGGCCGCAACCATCCCACCGACGGTGGCGCGTTCCGGATGAGGCGGGTCGAGTGGCAGTCGCTGCCCTTTCGCCGTCAGCGTCGCCTGCAGGTCCACCAGCCGCATCCCGGCCTCGACGCGGCAGGTGAGGTCACCGGGCTCGTACTCGAGCAATCGCGTCATCCGCTCCGTCGAAAATGCGATCTGGTAGCGGCCGGGAACCGCGCCCAGAGACATCTGGGTCCCTCCGCCCCAGGCAATCGCCGCCGCTCCGTGCAGGTCGCACAGCCGCAACCCACGCGCCGCGTCGTCGGAATCGCCGGGATGCATGATCCTGGCGGGTAGCAACCTATCCACCGCCAGTCGATGCTGCTCTTCAACGCTCATCTGGTGACCCGGCAGCGGCGGGGCGCCGGTCTTCACACCCACATCTCCTCGCCGTTCGCCGTGGCCGGGATCCGACGATGTACCAGGCCCGGCGGCGGCGTTGCAGGGTCTGATGGATGCAGGCCGTTGCCCGGAAACACCTTGCCCGGATTCATGAGGCCGTGGGGATCGAACACCTTGCGAACCCGATCCATGACTTCGAGATCATCGTCGGAAAACACATAGCGGATGTTTTCGCGCTTTTCCAGCCCGATGCCGTGCTCGCCGGTAACCGAGCCTCCCGCGTCGGCGCAGAGCTTGAGGATCTCGTCCCCGATCTTGAGCACCGCCTCGTACTGGCCTGGCTTGAAGCCGTCGAAGAGTACCAGTGGGTGCAAATTGCCATCGCCGGCATGGAAGACGTTGCAGATCTTGTACCCGGTGCGTTCGCTGATGGCGTCGATCTTCCGCAGGGTCTCGGGCAACTTCGTGCGGGGAACCACCCCATCCATGACATAGAAGTCCGGTGACAGCCGGCCCATCGCGGAGAAGGCCCCCTTCCGACCCTTCCAGAGCGCCTGGCGCTCGGCTTCCGTCTTTGCGACCCGCACCTCGGTCGCGCCCTGCTCGCGGCAGATCGTGGCCATCCGGTCGGCCAGGTCCTCGACGACGGCTTCGACCCCATCCACTTCCAGCAATAGCACGGCCCCGGCATCGAGGGGATACCCCGCGTGGGAAGCGGCCTCGATCGCCTGGATCGAGATCTTGTCCAGCATCTCGATCGCCGCCGGCAGGATGCCCTGCGCGACGATCGCCGAGACGCCATTGCTGGCGGTCTCGATGTCCGGGTAGATGGCCAGCAGGGTCTTTTGCTTGGGTGGAAGGGGTGTGATCTTGACCCAGACCCGGGTAATGATCGCCATCGTCCCCTCGGAGCCGACCAGCAGGCCGGTCAGGTCGTAGCCGGGGGCCTCCGCGGCCAACCCGGCGCCCACGCGCACCAGCTCCCCCGAGGCAAGCGCCACCTCGAGGCCGGTGACGTGATTGACCGTGACCCCGTAGAGCAGGGTGTGCGGACCGCCGGCATTCGTCGCCACGTTGCCGCCGATGGTGCAGGCTCCCTGGCTCGATGGGTCCGGCACGTAGTAGTAGCCGAGCGGTCGCAACGCCTGGCTGAGCGCCAGGTTGACGACGCCGGGCTCGACCACCGCACGCAGATTCTCGACGTCGATCTCGAGGATGCGGTTCATCCGCGGGAACGTGATGATGACGCCGTGCTCGACCGGCACCGTACCGCCCGCCAGGCTGCTCGCGGCCGAGCGGGCCACGATCGGAACACGCTCCTCGGAGCAGATCTTCACGACCCGTGCGACCTCCTCGGCATTGGCGGGGAGCACGACCACATCGGGGAGCGCCGTCTC
>JALZAV010000101.1 GCA_030948145.1 Candidatus Dormiibacterota bacterium | reverse complement strand
TCTACCTTGCGCTGCCATGCTGGTCCGAACGCACAGCTTAGTGGCTCCAGCCAGGATTCGCGCACGTGTTCAGGCCGCTTCAGTGGCATCTACGACCTGAAAATGGCTGGGTCAATTGGTCAGGTTTGGCAACTGGCGTGGCCTACTTGGCTGCATTATTTGGTCGGTCTATCCCCAAGCTGCTCCCGACAAAGCCCTCAGTCCGGCGCTAGTGGCAGCCGCCAGCAACGAGAACGTCGCCGGTACCGACGTTGGCAACCTGTTGGATCCCCGCTGCAGCCGTGTACAAGGACACGCTCCCTCCGGTGTCGCCAAGCCATAATCCATGCGGGTCACTCACGGGATGAATATAGTTGCTGAGGGATGGCAGCGCCGAACCCGTTGCCGGCCGCAAGACTGATACCGAATTCTGACCGGTAACGAGCAGCAGTTGATTCGTCGGGGCGAACTTCTTTGTCTGAAGCAGTGGATGGCCGACACTATCTGCACCGGTCACAACGAAGTCGAGGTCTCCCCGCTTGTACCAGGAGACTGTTGCCCCAGACTTCAGGTCAAGCCGTAGGAGACGGCTTCCCCCTGGCCCAGGAGTCAGTGTCTCGTCAGTGCCCCAAGCGGCTCCGCCGCTGATGTAGTCCCAGGAGCGCGAAGTCTCGATTCGGCGAAACGAGTGATTTCCGGACGGGTCTAACAACCAGAGGCCGAGCGGCGGTGCCGGCCCGCCTGGCAGCTCAGCCACGTAGACACCCTCAGCCTCGTAGTCAAGGACGAACCAATCTGCAGCGGCCGGCCTGAAAAGGTGGTCCGCTCCGGTAGCGAGGTCTACGACATGGACCCCGCCTAGCTTTGCCTGGCCTGAGGCTGTCGTTGGATCGGCATAAGCGTAATGCTGGCCGTCGGGGGAAATGGAGTCCCTCGGCACTGGCAACCAGCGCTCAAAGGCCTTGGCGTAGCTTTTCCAGAAAAACGGCGCGTTCGACCAGCCGGGAAGCTGGACCTTTCCGTTGGGATCGGCTTGGAACGAGCCGCCTGGAAAGCTCAGCCAGCCAGCCTGGCTAGCGGTGAATACCGGGAGACGGCAGGAAAGAGCGGTCGGGCTTGAGCTCCCGCTGGGGCTCGGCGTTGCTGATGGGGTGGCTGCCAACCGTGGAGAAGGCGAAGTTAACCCAGTTGTATTCGGGGAAGCATTTTGGCGGCCACAGCCGGTGAGCACCGTTAACCAAACCACCAGAAGAAGGGCGATCGCGGCCTTTTTCACCAAATGCAACTAACGATGAACCGGCAGGCACCGTTACGGCACGGAAGGGATGAATGGCAAGCAGGACCAGCTCTGCCCCGTCCTTGAAGGCGATGGCTGGGTCAACTGGTCAGAGTTGGCAACTCTTCTGACCAGCATGCCGAGTGCAGTCGCCTGCTCCTCGACCCGGCTTCTCACGGGTGCCTTTAGCTAGCGGGAGTCCTCGAAGGGGGAAGGGCCAGCGTACTACTGACCCTTGGCCCGCAGCGCCAACCGAGCTCGCTGTGCCACTCGCTCGTCTTGGTCGTCCTCCAGCTTCTTGAGCCGCTCGATGAGCTCTTGGGAAAGCCGCCCAGCGATCCTCGCCACCCTTTCGAAATCGGCCAGGTCATCGCTTTCGACGGCGCGGAGTATCCGGGCCGTGAGCTGGGCCGCGTCTTCAGGGCCAAAGCCGGGCCTCCGAAGGAGACAGAGGATGCGCAAAGCCGAGTCCGATGCTTGCGAGTCGCCTGCCCGAAACTGTGTCAGGAGTGACGCCTTCCAATCGTCGTCTTCATACTTTCGCGCCAAGCGGCGCACCAATCCCCCCACCCACGACCAGTTTTCATCCAAGGCAGTCTCCAACAGAATGCTTCGAATGAGGCTTCGCTCATCGTCTGAGGCCTCACCCGGCAGCACATCAAGCATCCAGCACGCACGCAGGCGAACCTTTGCGTCCTTCCACGCCAGCCGGTCCGCAATGCCCTTGCGCAACTTGGGGTCAGCCAGCTGGGCAGCCAGTTTGGCATAGTTTCGGAACTCGGGACGGAAGCGTGACTCAAGCGTCCGCAGGATAACCGCCGAAAGTCTCTGCCGCTCAGCTTCGCCAAGTGAGACATGCCTGAGCCGACGCAGAATCGTCCGCTTGACATACCCAGAGTGAAAGCACCAGGGATCAACCTCGAGAAACGTGATGGCTTCGTCGATCGCAGCCGGGTCGCCGACATTTATCCGGTCCAGGTGCTGATAGAACTCGTGCGGATACATGATGTACCGTGCATCGTGGAACTCGTCTGCCGCTTCACTCCACCATTTCCGTGCTTCGCTGGATTCCTCTCGGTGTCGCCATATCTCGTGGAGCATTCGGCTGGAGCGCTCCAAGTATTCCGCCCGACGCATCAGCCAGGCGCGGTCGTCCTCTCCTCTTCTCTCGACCAATGGCGCCATGCGATCGCGCGCCACCTCGAGTTGCTGAAGTTCGGCTGGCGTCAGCTCCTTCCAAATGACCCGATATAGCCTCCAGGCAGTCCGCCAATCCTGTCGATCGAACGCCGCAGCCGCTTCTTGTCGCTGGCGTTGACGCCACTCGCTCAACCGATGATCCTGCAGTGCTTCACTCGCTCCACTCACCGCAGCCAGATCGATCGGACCCGACCCGATCAAATCACCGCAAAACCCGAGGAAACGTTCTGCCACCAAGCCGATCACCTGATGGACGCGTTCGGTTGTCTTCGGTGCTACTTTGACCGCGTCGAATCTGACTAGCCGATCCAGAGCGCTCCGGAGCCGCTGACGATGCTGCGAGAGTGTCTGCCCACGCGCCTGCTGAGGTAGATCACCGAGATACACACCCAGGACGTGATTCGGGTTGAACTCGACGGCGATGAGTGAGTAGCCCGATTCGTATACGACGCTGTCGCTGCACGCCACCTCGTCTCGATCCACCCGTGCAACATGAAATCCTCGGCGTTCGAGGAAAGCGAACGCCGCCTGGATCGCCCGGGGCGCATCCGCCCTTTGGTGTAGACGATATCCAACCGAATTTGCATCAATCACGTGAGCTCCAATTCAGTACAGGCTAGCCGCCGCCAATAATCCTGCGCATCGGCTGCGCCCGTGGCTCGGCTGGCGCAACCGCCGGGTCGGGACGGTGCCTTAAAACGCCGATGTAACAAAACGGCCCGAAAAACCGGCTCTTTAAAGGATTAGAGGGCGGTGAAAAACGGACTCACTCCTTAGAGAGTGAAGGCCGATGTATGAAATCGGGGCGGAAAACCGGCTTTTTAAGGATTAGATGCGGAAAACAGGGAAGGACGGAGTGAAAACACGTTGTCCCAAACCACCGTCCGCACCGGCCTTTTAAAGGGTGAGGCTGGAGACACCGATGTGGGGCTCACCCTTTAGAGAGTAGGGAGGACCAAGGAACTCGACAAGACCCGCCTTGAACGAATGACATCAATCGACGGCGAATCCGACCACGCGCTGCCCGTTGCGGCCTCGGACGAAGGCGATTTCTCGAACAATGATTGGGACCCTGGCTCGTACCTCGACGCGGTGCGAAAGGACCTCGCTTCCGCTTTCGCTCCTGCCCCTTCGCTTCCACCTGCGGTTCAGGGAACGAACCCCATCGCGAAGCCTCTGCGAATTCGGGAAACGCTTGCTCCCACCCCGGGACGGACACCCATACATGGTCGTCCCTCTATTCTTCGCGATCTCCGCAAACACGCCAGTTCACTCCTCACCCAGGAAACCACCTCCCGGCTTTTACGCTCGCTCACCCAACGTGACCTGTCTATCCTCCAGGCTCTCCACGACTACCGCTACCTCAACACCCTGCAGATCCAGCAGCTCTTCTATCACGGCATCCGTTCCGCGCAAATGCGGTTGCAGTTCCTCTCCAATCACGGCCTCATTTACCGCTGGCACATGATCGATCCGCCCGGCCTTACCCGTCGGCCTTCACTGCTGCTTCTGACACCCCGCGGGGGGCGCCTATTGGCCGAATTTCGGGGCCACGCCCCCTGGTCCTACATCCGCCGCGCCGAGGATGCCCGGGACCACTGCTGGCACGTCACCCACGATCTCGAGGCCAATGGGTTCTTCGTGGATCTTGCCCTGGCCAGCCGATTGCACACGGACCAGGGATTGTGGTTGTGGATCGGCGAGGAGAGCTGCCGCAGCAGCCGGCGCGTCTGGGCGAAGCAACATCGACGACCGATCGCCACCCCCGACGGCGAAGGCTTTTACGTCACGCGCGGTCGTGTCGTGGCTTTCGACCTGGAATGGGATCGTGGAACAGAGTCCGTGAGCCGCCTACGATCGAAGCTTCGGACCTACGTTGGCTTCTACAACGACACGAAAGGGGCCGATCGCGAGCATGTGCTGTTTGTTCTGCATCGCAGCAGCCGCGAGGAGCTGCTCCACCACGTGGCTCGCGAGCTCGTTGCTGTCGGACCTGATTGCTGCCGGTTCTGGACCACCGCGGTCGAGCGCATCGACCATGTCGGCCCGTTGGGCCCGCTCTGGGCAGCGGTCGGAGAATCCGACTCGGGGAAGGATGACGACGAGGACCTTGATGAGCCGAAGCCGGTCGACCTTAAACGCCTTCGTCGCAGGCGTCTCACAGACCTGTCGGCACGAGAGACCTCACAGCGGACGATCGCTGACTGCATCGGTCGAGGCAGCTGGTGGGAGCGCAGGCCTGGAGGCGGAGAGGTGGCCTGACCCAGAAACGCGCGGGGAGAGGGCCAGAGTCAAGCCCCCTTCAGCACGACGTCGAGCAATCGGCCGAAGGGTCGAGCGATGCATCGACAACGCGTGTTGTTTGGGAGGCGGTCTATGGCCATCCGCTCTCCGACGAGGACCTGACGGAGATCGAAGGCAATCTGTTTCGCTTGATCGACTTGCTCGCGAGCATCAGCGGCTCTATACTCGGGGCCCGCGAGTTGTCCACGACCGACGGAGACGAGGCCGCGTGAAGGCGAAGCAGATCGAGCGAGATATCGAAACGACACGCATCAAGGGCGTATTCATTCCGGCCTTTGCGTACGCGCGAGTCTCGTCCAAAGAGCAAGAGCGCGAAGGCTACTCGATCCCGGTCCAGTTGAAGCGAGTCCGCGAGTACGCGGAGCGCCACGGCTTTGCCATCGTCGCCGAGTACGTTGACGTCGAGACCGCCAAGGAGCCCGGACGCCGTGAGTTCTCGAAGATGGTTGAAGCCGCTCGCCACGACACGACGGTCGGCGCCATCATCTGCGAGAAGGTCGATCGCCTCTGCCGCAACCTTCGGGATTATCTGACCATCGACGAGCTACCGGCGAAGACCCTGTTCTGGCAGCAAGACTTCCCCGACAACGCCGCGGGCAAGCTCTCTTTCGGGATGATGGTGCTGCTGGCCAAGCACTACATCGACAACCTCTCCGACGAGGTCAAGAAAGGCATGGCCGAAAAGGTGCAGGAGGGCGGCTTTCCGCACCAGGCGCCACTTGGCTACCGCAACGTGCGCGAGGGCGATCGACAGGTGGTCGTCCCGGATCCGATCAAAGGGCCGATGGTCCGTCGCGCCTATGAGCTGTATGCAACCCGCGCCTACTCACTCAAGACGCTGCGGAAGAAGCTCCGCGATGAGGGCCTCGCCACCACCAAACAAGCAAAGCTCATCAGCCTCAGCCAACTGCAATGGCTGCTCAAGAATCCCTTCTACTTCGGCGACTTTCGCTGGAAAGGACGAATGTGGGCTGGGAGCCATCCGCCGTTGGTGTCGCGCGAACTGTGGGACGCGGTCCAGGCGGCCTTCAGCGCCCACGAGAAGCCCGTCTACCAGAAACACGACTTCGCGTACAAGGGCCTGCTGATCTGCGGCTCCTGCGGCCGTCACCTCACCGCGGAGCTGAAGAAGCAGCGCTACGTCTACTACCACTGTGCCGGCGAGGCGGCGTGCCGCCGGACCTACATTCGCGAGGAGCAGCTCGACGAGCAAGTCCGTGCCCTGCTGGCCAGCATTGCCATCCCGGAGGACGCCAAGGCGTGGCTGCTGCAGGGAATCGCCAAGAGCCGCGAGGAGCAGCGCGCCTACCACCAGACGGTCGTCGAAGAAATCCGGACCGAAATCAAAGAGCAAGAGCTCCTCATGGATCGCCTCTACGACGATCGCCTTCACCGGCTGATCTCCGAAGACTTCTTCCGGCAGCGGTTCGACGTGCTGGAGGAGAATCGCCGCGAGCTGACCCGCGACCTGGCCCGCCATCAGCACGCCGAAGGCGCTTACATGGAGCTCGGCAGCAAGCTCATCGAACTGATCGCCCAGGCTCCCCAAATATTCGAGCGGGCCGATCCGGAACAACGGCGTGAGCTCGTCGGTCTACTGACATCGAACCGCGTCCTGAAGGGCAGAACGCTGGAATTTGAATTGCGAAAACCCTTCGACGCACTCGTCTCAGCGGCAAATTGTGAAAATGGCTGGGGCGGTAGGATTCGAACCTACGTGTGGCGGATCCAAAGTCCGCTGCCTTACCACTTGGCGACGCCCCAATGGTTCCGGTTCGCCCCAAGTATAGGGTCGCTCCGTCAGTTCTAAACAAA
>JALZAV010000100.1 GCA_030948145.1 Candidatus Dormiibacterota bacterium | reverse complement strand
ATGTCATCCGCCAGGAAGACCGCGAATGGTTCGTTGCCGACCACGTCCTTGGCCATCAGCACGGCATGGCCCAGTCCGAGCGGCTCCTTCTGGTGGATGTAGGTGATGTCGACCATGTCCGAGATCTTGCGGACGAGCTGGAGCTCCTTCGTCTTCCCACGATCCTTGAGATAGTGCTCGAGCTCGAAGGAGATGTCGAAGTGATCGACGATCGCCCGCTTGTCCCGCCCGGTGACCACGATGATCTGGTCGACACCGGAGGCGACGGCTTCCTCGATGCCGTACTGGATGATGGGCTTGTCGACGACCGGCAGCATCTCTTTGGGCTGGGCCTTGGTCGCCGGCAGAAAGCGGGTGCCAAGGCCGGCGGCGGGAAAGACCGCCTTTCTGATCGGATTCACTGGGACACCACTTTAACGTCTGACGCCAACCGCCTGCCTCAGCCCTTGTCTGTCTTTTTGTCCTTTCGATCCCGAAGCGCGATCTGGATCCGCTTGACACCGGCATTGTCGACCACCATCTTCGGCGGGCGCCCCTTGCGCTCCCGGGCCCGGATCCGCGCGGCCTCCTTGGGGGAAAGGTCCTCCTCCATGGCCTACGGGGTTGGTCGTGGCGACGGACTCGCCGAGGGGGTGGCGGATGGCGATGGGTATGATGTCGGGCTCGGAAATGGAGTCGGAGCCGGGGTCGCGCTCGGCCGCACGGAGGACTGGGCGCTCGGCGCTGAGGCTGGGGATGGGCCTCCGACCAGCTGGGCGAACGTCGCCAGGCTCATGGCACCGCCTACCCGCAGCCGCGACAGGTACATCAGCTGTGCCGGGGTATGCACACTGCCTACCAGGGTCGAGACGGCGGTTTCAAAACCGAGGGCCCTGGCCTGGCTCATGTCATACGCGTTGAAGCTCCCGTAGGGATAGGCGAAGTCGATCACCGGATGGCCCAACACCGCTTCGAGCGCGAGTTTACTCTGCCGCATCTCCCAGGAGGCGCGGGCCGGCGTCAGCGCGGCTAGCGCGTAATGGTCGACGGTATGCGCCCCGATCGTGAAGCCGAGCTGATCCGCGGTCTGTACCTGCGCCGCACTCATAAAGCCAGAGACCCCCATCCGGCCGCTGATCACGAATTCAGTCGCGGTGAACCCGTGCGCCCGCATCGCCGGCATGGCGGCGGTGACGAAATCGGCGTACCCATCGTCGAACGTGAGCACCACCGGGCGAGGGGGAAGTGCATGGTGCTGCTGGATGGCGACGACTGCGGCCCGCAGTGAAATCACATTGAATCCGTGGTCCGCCAGGTACTGCATCTGGGCCGCGAACATCTTCGGCGTGGTCGAGAGGTTGAACCCCACGCGGTCGGCCGCCACCGGGTTGACCCGGATGTAGTGGTAGAGGAGAATCGGGACCCTCGTCGACAGCCCCGGTGGGATCGGGGCCTTCTTGGTGGTCAATTCCTGGGCGAAGAGGGCGGACACGGAAGGCTGGGGGGAGGGCTCCACGGTCGGAGTCGGCGTCGCGGCGTTCGGTCGGGTCTCGACCGTGAGCGGCACGGCGGCCAGTGCGGGAGACGCCTTGGGACGGGCGGAATCAGCCAGCCCGCCTGCCGAGATCGCCGTCAGGACACAGAACAGTGACAAAACGGCTCCGCGGACCGGCGCCGGGGGTGTCCAACGCATTGCTGGACATACAACGCTGGGAGCGCCCCGGCGTTTCGAACTACGTTCGTAACGGGCCGCCGCCCGCGACGACGGCTAGCGGAGGCCGGCCACCGCCGGCTTCGCCGCGCCTCGCCGCCAGACGGCGAACCCGAGCACACCGAGCAGAAGCAGGGCGGTGCCACCAACGACCGGGCCCCAACGCGGGTCGAGCGCCGCCATCCGGCGGTTCAATTCCGCCTCGAGCCGAGTCAGGCCGGCATCGGAGGAGGGGCGCGGAAGGCCGAGCGCCCGGGCCAGCCGGCGCTGGAGGCGGTCTCGCCGCACCGCCGCCACCACCATCCGCGGGAAGCTGTCGTCGAGGTACGAGATCATTCCCAGCGTCTGAGCGGAGAGCCTGGAGGGCGGCTCACCGGCACGCATCTCCGGGAAGACGATCCGGTCGATCGCCCGAGCCAGCGCCTCGACCTCGTCCGACTGCGGCGTGCTCATCTCGCCTCCTCGGCCATCCGGCGGCGGAGCCCGTGAACAGCGCGGAATAACAACAGCTTCACCGCGCCCTCACTTCGGCCGAGAATGACACCGATCTCCTTGTTCTTGAGCCGTCCCTCGAACTTGAGCAAGACCGCCTCCCGTTGATCCTGTGGCAATTGACGGACCGCCCGATGAAGCTCATCGCCCTGCTCGCGTCGCAGCCAGAGCCGTTCGGGATTGTCTTCGGACGGCCCGGCGATCGGCTCCGGGAGTTCGACCCACGCCGGCCGTCTCCGCTGCTTCGACATCAGGTTCGACGCCACTTTGTAGAGCCATGCTGAGTATGGAATCCCTCGCCATTCGAAATCCTCCAGCCCCTCCAGCGCTCGCTGGAAGGTCTCGCTCGCCAGGTCCTCGGCCTCCTCTCGCCTGCCGGAGTGGTAATAGCAGTAGGAATAGATCTGATCGAAGTAGCGGTCGTAAAGTGCGGTGAACGCCTTCCGGTCTCGCTTGGCCGCCTCGATCAGCCGCTTCTCGTCCTGCAGCTCCGCCGCCGAACGCTGGGTCACGCCGCCGACCTACCCATATATGTCCTGGTCCCTCCGAAGGTTACGAGATAACGCCAAGTTCCCGCCCGGCGGAGGCGAAGGCCTCGAGCGCGCGGTCCAGCTGGGCGTCCGTGTGCGCACTTGTCACGATCGTGCGAATTCGCGCCCGGCCTTCCGGCACCGTGGGGTAGCCGATCGCCTGGGCGAAGACGCCCCGCTGGAAGAGCCGGTCAGAAAGCTCCGTCGCCACCGCGCCCTTGCCCACGATCACCGGCGTGATCGGCGTCTCGCTCGGGCCGGTCTCGAAGCCGAGGCGTTTCAGTCCAGCCTTGAATCGACCCGTGTTGCTCCAGAGCCGCTCGATCCGCCTCGGCTCCTCCAGCAGGACGTCGAGCGCGGCAATGCACGCGGCCGCGACACCTGGTGGATGTGAGGTGCTGAAGAGGAACGGCCGCGCCCGATAGATGAGGAACTCGCGGACGGAGCGAGCCGAAGCGACGTAGCCACCGAGCACGCCGATGGCCTTGGAAAGCGTGCCCATCTGAAGGTCGACACGCCCATCGAGCCCGAAGTGATTGACCGTGCCCCGTCCATTTTTCCCGAGCACGCCGCTGGCATGGGCGTCATCGACCATCACGAGCGCTCCGTAGCGTTCCGCCCGCTCGACGATCTCAGGTAGCGGTGCGATATCGCCATCCATGCTGAAGACGCCATCGGTCACGACCAGCCTGACCCGCTTGTCGCGATGCTTTTCCAGGTGGCGCTCGAGGTCGTCCATATCGCGGTGCTTGAAGATGGAGCGCTCCGCTTTCGACAGGCGGATGCCATCGATGATCGAGGCGTGATTCAGCTCGTCGCTGATGATGACATCGCCTTCCTTGACCAGCACCTGGAGGACGCCGAGGTTCGCCGTGAAGCCCGACTGGAAGACGAGCGACGCCTCCGTGTGTTTGAAGTCGGCGAGCCGGGTCTCGAGCTCTTCATGTATCGCCATCGTCCCGGCGATGGTCCGCACCGCCCCCGACCCCGCACCCCACTGCTCGGTCGCGGTGACCATGGCCTGTTTCAGCCGCGGGTGGGTGGTCAGTCCCAGGTAGTTGTTCGAGGAAAGGTTGAGCACCCGCTTGCCATCGACCGTCACCTCCGTGTCTTGCGCCGAGCCAAGAACGCGGAGCGGGCGGTACAGGCCCTGTTGACGAAGCGCCGCCATCTCCTCGGCGACGAACTGGGTCCTGTCGGAAATCATGCTGGCAAGAGTACGACCTTTCCGGATTGTCCGCTTTTCATCTGGGCGATGGCTGCCTGGAAGTCCTCGAGGGGGAACCGGTGGGTGATCAATGGCGTCACGTCGACCCGGCCCGACGCCAGGTAGGCCGAGGTTCGTTCCCAGCTGTCCCAGATCTTCCGGCCGAAGATGCCGTAGATCGTGATGCCCTTCATCACGACCAGGTCATTCAGGTCGAGCGTCACCGGCTGGTCCCCGATGCCGAGGAGGCTGATCCATCCCCCGCTATGGAGCACCTGGAGCCCCTGCTCGACCGCCATCGGGTGCCCGGAGAACTCGAGGACCGCGTCCACCCCGACGCCGCCGTTCCGCCGCCGGATCTCCGCGACGGTCCCTGCCGATGGAGCAAGCGCCGCTGTCGCGCCCATCCGCTCGGCGAGCTCGCGCCGAAAAACATTGGGCTCGATCGCGTAGATGGCGGCGGCGCTCTCCGCGCGTGCGATGCCGATCGCGCAGAGGCCAATCGGACCGGCGCCGAAGATGGCGACCGTGTTGTCCTTCAGGGGTCCGGCGGTGGCGGTGTGCACGGCATTGCCGAACGGCTCCTGCAGGGCAGCGACCTCAGGGCTCAGCCCGGGGGCGTTCCGCCAGCAATTCTCAGCGGGGACGGCCACGTAACGAGCAAAGGAGCCATCGCGGTCGACGCCAAGCACCCGCACGTTCTCACACAGGTGATAGAGCCCGCGCTGGCACTGGCGGCAGGTGTGATCGACGAAATGGGTCTCGACCGCGACGTACGCGCCCGCCTGGATGTCCGTCACCCCATTCCCGACCGCGACGACGCGGCCCGACATCTCGTGGCCGAAGACGCGCGGCGGATGGATATGCTGTTTGGCCCAGTCGTTCCAGTCATAGATGTGGACGTCCGTACCGCAGATGGAGGACGCCGCCACTTCGATCAGGACCTCCCGCGAGCCCGGCTCCGGGATCGGGACCTGTTGCAGCCCTGCGCCCGGTGACGCCGTGGCCTTGACCACGGCCGTCATGGACGTCATCGATTCATCTTACCGGTGACCGAAAGCCGTATCCTGAACGGCACAGTCTCGAGGAGGTGCCGAATGCGAGCCTATGTCTTGATCAATGCGTCCGCCGGCAAAGCGATCGACGTGGCCAAATCCCTTCAGGGCGTAAAAGGAATTCAGCTCGCGGACGCGATCACCGGCGAGTACGACGTGATTGCCCAGGTCGAGGCCCCTGACGTGGCAGGCATCGGCTCGGTGATCGTCGAAAACATCCAGAAGATCGATGGCGTCTTCAAGACGGTGACCTGCCTAGCAGTCCGCTAGCGAGACCCTGCCTGGCGGAGCGTGCCGTAAGAATGGTCGATAGAGATCGAGAGCAGCAGGCGCTGATCCTTGATCATCGCCGCGTCGTACTCGGCCCAATCCGGATGTTCCCCTCGAACCTTGCGGTAGTAGTCCCGTAGCGCGGTCCCAACCCCCGCCCCTTCGATGAACTCGGCCACCCCGTCGACCACCAGGAACTCGTACCAGTCACTACCCTGGACGTGAAGGCTTGCTCGCGGATCCCGCCGGAGGTTGTGCGTTTTGGCGCGGGACTGAGTCACCGACACCCTGATGCGGCCGTCGTCATCCAGGACGTAGAGGATGTTGGACAGCTGCGGCCGCCCATCACGCTTGATCGTGGCAAGGACGCCGTTGTGGCGATCCCGGAGGAAGGCCCGGGCCTGGTGGAGGTCGATCACGGCCCTAAGAATGGCACAGCCGGCGCCACATGACGCCGGCTGCGTACGGTCAGTTTTAGGAACTGACTACTTCTTCTTCGACGACTTCTTCGCGGACGACTTCTTCTTTCCGCCTGCGGACTTCTTTTTTGCGGCCATTCCAGGTCACCTCCTTCTTAGCAAGACTCTCCCGGTCGGCCGCTTGACGCAATGCGCCGCCGCCGAACACGCGTGAGCGCCACGTGAGCCGTGGACGCGCGGGCGCCGGCGCGGCCGGATACCGGAAGCGAAAGGAGAGACACGCGTCGAGGGGATCGGCGATCAGTCGCGATCAACCCTGCGCCGTGCTGAGCGCGAGGAACGACACACACGAGGTCAGTTCCGATGAGGTCATCGCCGCAGCTCTGCGAACCACCTGCGATGTCCTGTCCGGCCCGCATCAACCTGCTCGACGTGGACCTGAACCCCTTGTGAGTGTTGCCCTTTTCGTTTTCCCCGCCCTGATCGACGCGATGATCAGAGCGCGGCTCGGCGCTCATTAATCCCGACCATAGCATGAATGAAGCGTTTGTGCATACGGCCGGCGCATTTGTTTTCGCGGAGGGCGGCGCGAGAGGGCATCGTCAGGACATCAGCGAGAAAATATTTCGTCGCGTCAGGGGCAGCGGCCACCGTCGCAGCAGGTTTCGTAATAGAGGCCGCACCCATGGCACCGAAATTTTCTTCCGTCCCACTCCGTCGAGCCTCCGCAAGGACACTCGGGCCCTTCGTGCGCCCATCGCGGACGAACATCCTCCGCATCGCGCCGGATGGAAGGATGAGACGCGGCTTGGCCGAAGCGCAGCTGAGGCTCGGCTCCGCCGACCGCGTCGCGAAGGGAGGAAACCGGCAGGGTTTCCTCCCTTCGATCTAAGAACAGCCGCTCGTGCTGCCGCAGTTCAGGCACTTGTAGCAGGTCCCGTTGCGAACCATGATCGAGCCGCAGTCCGAGCAGGAGGGCGAATCCTCCTGGCCCTGGAACGTGATCTTGGTC
>JALZAV010000099.1 GCA_030948145.1 Candidatus Dormiibacterota bacterium | reverse complement strand
GCGGGTGAGGCAGAGGCTGCCGAAGAGCGGTGCACGGAGTACTACCGGTCCCGCTCCGGGGGATCCATTGGCGAGAGCCGATACCGGCTACCCGAATGGCTCGAGTGGATGGACCTGGAGATTGACAGCATCCGGGCCGTGCTGGGCCGGTGCCTGGCTCGGGGCGACTCACTTCGGGGGATCGACCTTGCTACCTCAGTGGGTTGGTACTGGGTGATTCGGGCGACCACGGAGGGCGTTCATTGGCTGGATGCGATGCTGGCGTCCGGACCCGGCAACCCGGTGCCACAGTTCTGGGCTTACTTTCAGCGCGGATTTCTCGCCGTTCTGAAGGCCGATGCGATCGCCTCCCCTCCAGCGCTGGAGCGCGCCGTCGCAATGGCGCGGGCCCTGGGACAGCCTGCGCTGCTTGCCCAGGCGCTGTCGATGTCCTCGATTGCCGCGAACCTGGCCGGCGACCGGGCAGCCGCAGCCGGCTCGCTCGAAGAAGCCGGTGCCGTCAGCACCGATCTTCATGACTTTCCCGCCCACATCTCGGTGCTTCAGGCCCGAGCGCTCAACGGCATGTTTGGAGGAGACATCGAAACCGTGATCAGCGCGGCTTCAGAGGGCGCCCGGCTCAGCCGGGAAGTCGGCGACCTCTATAGCCTCGAGATGATGTTGCTGAACCTCGGCGGCACAGCCTTGCTCAGCGCTGCTCTCGGACGTGCGAAGGAGTTCTACACGGAAGCCCTGACAATCGCGCGCCGGATCGACGACCGCGTCGCTGAGTACGCCCTGCTCGACGGACTCGGCTGCGAGGCTGCCGCCGCAGGCCACCCGCGGCTCGGAGCCCAGTTGATCGGCGCAGCGGAAACCGTCCGAACCGAGGCCGGCGCTCGCCTGCTTCCGTTTCTGGCTCCCCTTGTCGCGCAAGCCGAGAAGCTCGCGGTGGCGGCGCTCGGTCGATCCAGGTTCGACGACGAAGTCAAGGTTGGCAGGGGATTGAGCCGCGAGCAGGCAATCCGACTGGCGCTCGGAGAGCCCGCGCCAGCCCAGGCGATCACGACCCATGCTCAAGATCCGGATCCGGGCCTGCTGGGGAAGCGGGAGGCGGAGATCGCCCAGCTCATCTCCGAGGGTATGAGCAACAGGCAGATCGGCGCGCGGCTTTTCATATCGGAGCGCACCGTAGACAGTCACGTACGCGGCATCCTGAACAAGCTCGGCTTCAACTCACGGGCCCAGATCGCGAGCTGGATCGGATCGACCAATGAGCCGCACCTGCCCAGACTCCGATAACAAGGTGGTACGCCCTGAGGCCGGGACGCCCGCAGTTTTTGGTCTGACCAGCGTTACCCGATTGTGACAATGCCTTCCTCGCTGGCCGAACAAAGCCCGCTCGAGGCGCCGGCAGGATTCTCGATCCTGGTGGCCAGGGATGGCGAGCTGCTGGAACCGCTTCGGCCGCTCACGCAGCGGCACCTGGTGAGGGAGATACTGCTCGCTGGAACCCAGAGCACGGCGGCCAGGCTGGCAGGCGCGCTCGAGGAGGCCAGGGCGGGCCTCGGCCACGACGGCATCCTGATGCTCACGGTCATCGACGCGGGCTTCGCCTGGGAAGGCGTTGTGGCGGCGGCGCTTGCGAAGGTTTCGGACGGGTTGCGGGTATTCGGCCTGTCGACCGGACGACCCTGGGCCAACCAGCCGCCGCCGAGCGCGGCGAGCGTAGCCTGGATCGCCTGGCCCGGCGAGCGGCATACCCAGTTCCTCGAGGCGGTGGTTCGGGTCTGGGCCAAGGGAGCCTATGCCGGTGGGACGGCGGACTTTGTGTCAGACCTCGGCACGGCACTGGGCCCGTCCGAACTACCGATTCTGGTCACTGCGGGCAAGCCGAACCCGGCGTTCTTGCGCCAGCGGCCGTTTACGGTCTCGCCGCCTCCGGCGGCTACGGTCGAGCCGCTGGTCGGAGACCTTGCTTCTGCCATCCGGGCTGGCAAGGAGCTACGCGTCCACTATCGCGACGCGGCCGGCAAAGCGTCAGATTTTCGCCTCCTACCCTTGCTGCTCGGAAGCAGTGACGGAAATTGGCGTGTCTGGGGATTCGGATATCCGAACGCGCTCTGCCTGCAGGTCGACCGTATCCTTTTAATGGAGGAGAGCAAGGCGCGCCCTGATCATGTGCCGCTCGCAGGTGGTCACGACCACTTTCAGCACTGCATCAAGCTCGTCGACGTCTGGGTGCCCCGCCGTCAGCCGGTATGACCGAACAGCCCTGGCTCGACTCGCACAGCAAGCCCACTTTCGGAGCGATCTCCGAGGACACTGTCGCCATCGCCATCCTCCACAGCTCCGGCGGCAAAACCATTGTCGCCCGTCCGCTGGTAGACCTGGGCTTTGACGGTTACGCCCGACGGGTCGGGACGATGGTGACCGTGCCCTACCAGGTGAAGGCCCGGCGCTCCTTACTCAAGGATGGAGAGTTCGTCTACCGCATTCCGGTCAAGGCACTGGTGCGCGACCCGAACGCCGCCATTGTTTTCCCCTACTTTCCGCCGCCCGGTCCGGAACCCTTCGAGAAGGCGTTCGTCATTCCAGTCGAATACTTCGCCAAACATTGCCCGATCCTTCAGTCGCCACGGGGCGCCTACTTCGAATTCGTCGCCGGGTTTCGGGGCACGAAGCGCAAATGGTCGCCATTCTGCTTCGAACTGCATCACCTGCAAGACCAATGGCTCGATCAGTTAGCCGGCTGGAGCGAAGAGGCTATGGTCAGACGGCCCGCCGGCCGGATCGATGCCGGCAGTGGTCCCCAACATAAGCTCCGCGGCGCGTTCGCGGAATGGTTCGTAGCCGGCCAGGTGCAAGTCGCCGGAGGCAACAAAGTCATCGTCGCTGCGGACCGGGTGCGGGTCGACTGCGTCGCCCTCGTGGTCCACGACCTCACCACCTTCAGCGTGGGTGGCCTGGCCGTACACAGTGGTTTGATCACGCCAGGGCGCACCTTCGCGATCTCGTTTGGAGGCACCACGTTTTTCGCAGATGACCGTCTCTGGCTGGTGCTCCTCGGAGCTTTCGCGAATGGCACGTTCCACGAAGACTGCTTTCTCATCCCTTCGGCAGCGGTCCCGACCCTGTTCAGCAAAGCCACGATGGCGAACGGCCGAATCGGCTATCGCCTCGGGATCAGCCTGCACCGCATCCCGGCAAAGTTGGAGCCGTACCGAGTCCCTACCGCGGACTTGGGTCGCACGATCCTGAAAAACGTGCGCGCCGCCGGCAAGGGACAGGTTTGGGCTTCCCGCCCCGGTGCCTGACCGACCTTGCCCAATCGGCCGAGCCCTAAGCCGCCGCCTCCTTGGCTGACTCGTCGACTGAGGTGAATCGTGTCAGCACCCATGTGCCGCCGAGGAGGCCAAACAGCCCGAGCGCAAAGCAAATAAACAGTGGATACAAAACGTCCCGAATATCGTTGATCGTCGCCTGACGTGGATCTGAGGGATCGTAAGCAACCTCCACTTCCTGGCCCGTCTGGTCGGCGACTCCGGGCGAGCTCCCATGAAATTCGAACTGCTCCCGCGTACCGGTGGCCGTTGTGAAAGCGATGACCGGGCGAAGGCTCGGGTGACTTCCGTTCCAGTAGAGGACGTGGTCCACCACTATCCCCGTCGCCCGTCCGGTTTTCGTCGCGAGGTCTCGCTGATACGCCACGGGGACCGCAATTCCGAGAACCAGGAAGATCGCCCCAACTGCCACGAGGGCCCACCCTGCCCTGCGGATGTTCTGAAGGGGTGTGCCCGGGTCCCAATTCGTCATCATCGCCTGTACAACGAACCCGCGAGCTATCTCCGGCTCCGCCGCCGCGACCGCTCGCTAGAACGGTTGATTACTAAGAGACGGCGATGGTTACCTTGAATGTCAAAGTGGGTTTTGGGCAATCCGCGCCGGCACAGGTGCCCGATGCGGAAATCGCAGCGACGAAATTATCGACCTGGAGGAGCATCTCGATGGGCCTTTTGAAATTGCCTCGTGCCGATCGCCGCCATCGCCAGCCCGAGCGCAGCCCAAACCAGGCCGAAGGCGGCAGACTGTCCGGGCCTGAAGAAGGCAACCAGGAAGAGCTGCGACAGTACAAGTGGAAGCGTCAGCCACCAGCGGATTTCGGGAGCTCGGAGGAGAGCGATCGCCAGCATCCCAGCAGCCCCAGCGAGGATCAGGCAACCGATCATGAAGAGGCCCCATCCCCAATAGGATCCTGGCCAGCCCGCGCCCGCGTAGCCGGCGTCGAAGGCGGTGGGGACATTTAGGACGAAGCTGAGCCAGAACTCGACCACGTTGCCAGCGATCAGCAACGCGGATCCGATCAGACTCAGCGCAAAGCCCAGCCGGCCCAGCTTGCCCATGTGGAGAGCCAGCATGCGGCGGATGGCCACGGCCGCTCCGAAGAAAAGGAGGTAGTCGACCGTCATCAGGCGGTTCCACTGGTCATACGTGAACGGTGCGGGGTGGTTCTCCTGCAGGGGCCGGACCGCAGCCCACATCAACCCCGCAGCGATCGCCATGACTGGCGTCCAGGCCGAGACGCGTGACCACGCCGGCTGGCGCCGCTCCATAGCCGGAATGCTAAGCATATGAGTCAGCGCCAGTCCGGGTCATACAGGCTCAGGCTCAGGATGTTGCCCATCATCCAGGCGAAGACACCGGCCTCGGATCCTACGCTAGCCGAACGTCAGCCCCGCCAGTTGCGCCAGGCGTGCGGTCCATCCCTCGGTATGTAGGCTCTGCGCGAGTGCGTCCGGCAGGCCGAAGTGGCGCAGGCGGACGGTGGTGGTCTCACCGACCTGAGTTAGTGAGATTTCGACCCTCGTCGATCCCGGCGGGAGGGATTTATCGCCTTCGACACCCCAGGTGAAGACGAGCCGCCTCGGTGGGTCGATCTCCGTGTACTCTCCCGCCGCCGTCGGACCGTCTCGCATCTGGATTCGGTACCGGCCCTTCGGCCGCACTTGAGACGTCACCGGACCGCCGATCCACATCGCCATCCGCGCCGGGTCCGTGAGGTAGGAAAACACGATCTCGCGGGGAGCCCGGACGTGCTCGACGAGCTCGAGCTCGAAACCCTGGTCAGGCACGGCTTCGTCGCCTCCCGCTTGCCTCGCGCTCGGCAACTCGCTTCAGCCGGCCGAGATCACGCTGCCACATCTGGGTCAGGACGCCTTCGAGCGGGCCGAGCGCATCGCGGTTCACGGAATAGAGACGCCGCGTTCCCGCCCGACGCTCGTTGACAAGCCCTGAAGACTTGAGCAACCGCAAATTTTGCGAGGTTGCAGGCCAGCTGACGTCGAACGCCGCCGCAATCTCGCCGGCCGAAAGCTCTTTGGTCCAGATCAGCTGGAGGATGTCCCGGCGGCGCGGATTCGAGAGGACCGCGAGCGCGGCATCGAGGGCCGGCGGGCTGATACGAGCTTGGGGTTGCATTTTCAGGCTGCCTTATTTAAGCTGATTCTATATTAAGCTAACACTTTAGGAGGGCCGCTCATGAAAACAATCATCCACACCGTCGACATGCAGGCGAAGCCAGACGCTGTCTACAAGGCCATCGCGACCCAACAGGGATTGTCCGGTTGGTGGACGAGCCAGGTCAAGGGCGAGGAGCGGGTCGGCGGCGTGCTGGCGTTCGCTTTCATGGACGGGTTCGGCCCGCAGATGCGAGTCACCAAGCTGGAGTCACCTGGCCTCGTGACCTGGGAGGGCGTCGCTGGACCCCCGTCGTGGATCGGCAGCCGCTTTCGGTTCGAGATCGTGAGCCACGATGCCGGCGTGCGGTTGCGATTCCGCCAGGAATACGTGAAAGATCTGGACGAGGACGAGTTCGGCACCTACAACTACAACTGGGCGTATTTTCTCGAGAGCCTGCGGCTCTACACCACAACCGGCACGGGCAAACCGTTCGTCCCCCAGCAGGTGGTCTCCTCGGCGCGCTGACGAGATCTCCGAGGCTTACAACCCGCGAGCTGACGCACGAACAGCGCGAAGCCTCCATGGAAGCCAGGCGGGCGCCGGTCCGCCTGGCTTCGATCCGTTCCGTCGGGCTCGGTGCCGTGGTGGTCAGGGATTGATGACCTTGCAGCCAATTTGGAATTCGAGACTGGCGGGGGCGCGACGGGAACGATCCGTCCGTCGACATCGCCAAGGATGCCGACCACTGGTTTTGAAGTTCGCGGGTTCATCGTTCGCCAACGTTCGCCAGGGTTCGCCAACGTTCATTTTGTAGTTGACTACTGGTGTCAACAGTTCGCAGTCGTTCGCCAGCGTTCGCCAGCGTTCGCGGGCGTTGCTGTCAGCGTTGCTGTCAGCGTTGCTGTCAAAGCGCCTGCTCTGGACATTCATCTGGCGAGCGTCGCCAAGCGGTTATCCTGACGTCCTAACCTGGCGATCATGAACAAATGCGCACCTGCTTCAATAGCCATCTTGTCAGGTTGGAACTACTCAAGAGAGTAGTGGCAACTCTCTGATCTCGCCAAGCAGGCGGCTGTCCGAGCCAACTGCCAGGGCCGTCGTGCGAGGGCGCAGAGTCTCAACCGTTACCGCCTTAACGGTTGCGCTGGCGTTCGAAACGGAATCCTCCAAACAAGAGCCTCGTTGCACTCCTCAACTGGCGCGAGGAGCACCCAAAACAAATCGTTCCTGCGCTATTGCTTAGGCCCAGCGACTAGACCACCTGATGGGCCATCAGATGATCTGGCCGCCTGAGAGTCAGCGCGATCACCCGGCATACCTATAGATAGTCGGGTATGGAAGTGGCTTCCCTGATTTGTGGGTGGCCCATGGCCCAGGCTTTGGACTCG
>JALZAV010000098.1 GCA_030948145.1 Candidatus Dormiibacterota bacterium | reverse complement strand
CTGGGTGCCGTCGGTGGAACCCCCGTCGACGACGATGACCTCATGACTGACGCCGAGCGCGATGAGCGCCGCCTCCACCGCCGGCAGGACCGTGTCCAGGTTGTGAGCCTCGTTGAGGGCGGGGATGACAACGCTCAGGGCGCAGCCGGGAAGCGACCGAGCGGTGGTGGAGGGGATGATGAAGGACGGAATGCCATCCACCAGCGGATACTCGACGCTGCAAACCGGGCAACGGAGCCCGCGGGCTGCCTCGGTTTGTAACGGACCGTGGCATTTTGGGCAAACCAAGCTCGCGGCCTTCTCCATGCGCTCACCTGTTGAACGCACGGAACGGGGCGAGCTTGCCGTGAACGAAACCGGAGATCGAGCGTGAGCCGTCCTCGAATTGCCACTATTGACGTCGGGACTGGAACCCAGGACATCCTCATCTTCGAAGCTGGAACCGTGATCGAAAACGCGGTCCAGCTGGTGATGCCGTCGCCCACCGTCCTGCTCGCCAACCGGGTAAGGCAGGCGACCGCCGATGGCGTCGACCTTTTTCTGACTGGCGTGACCATGGGCGGTGGCCCCGGACACTGGGCGATCGAGGCGCACCTGAAGGCCGGCCATCGCGTCTTCGCCACACCGGACGCCGCCCGGACATTCGACGATGACCTCGCCCGGGTTGAGGCGGTGGGGATTCGGGTTGTGGAGCGGCCTGGCGCCGCGGGCGGCGCTCGCCGGCTCGAGCTCCGCGACTTCTATTTCGCCGAGTTGGTCGACGCCCTTCGGACCTTCGGCGTGCCAACGGAATTCGATGCCGTCGCCGTGGCGGTCTTCGACCACGGGGCGGCGCCGCCCGGCTACAGCGACCGCCGCTTCCGCTTCGACTACCTGCGGGAGCAGGTCGGGCGGGGCACCGGACTGGAAGGCTTCGGTTTCATGGCGGGGGAGATCCCGGAGCGGATGACCCGGATGCACGCGGTTGCGAAAAGCTGGTCAGGCGATGCCCCGCTTTTCGTGATGGACACCGGCCCCGCCGCCGTCCTCGGCGCCCTCGACGACCCGCGGATAGCAGCCGGCGACCCGGTGCTGCTCGTGAATATCGGCAACTTCCACACGGTCGCGTTCCTTCTCGAAGGGCGGCGGATCACGGGGCTCTTCGAGCACCACACCGGCGAATTAACCGCAGCCGAGCTCGATGCCTACCTGGAGCGCCTGGCGGCGGGGACCCTATCGAATGACGAGGTCTTCGCCGACATGGGCCACGGCGCCCTGGAGCTCGGGGCAACGGCGCGACTTCCGGCGCTGACCGCGCTCACCGGCCCTCGCCGCCGCTTGTTGAACGGTTCCCGCCTGAACCCGTATCTGGCGGTGCCGCACGGCGACATGATGATGGCCGGCTGCTTCGGTTTGCTGCGGGCGCTCGCGGCTCACCGTCCCGATCTGGGGGGCCCGATCGCCGCATCGCTCGATCAAGCCGGCTCCGGCTGAGTACACGCTCGTAGAATCCAGTTCAGGCGTATCCAGGTCCCAAGCGAGGTTTCTATTGGAACATCCCAGCACGATCGCCGCACTGCGTCAGAGCGAATATCGAGTCCTTCCCGTCAAGGCGGAGATGCGCAAGAACCTGATCAAGAAGATCAAGGCCGGCGAGCCACTGTTCCCCGGCATCATCGGCTACGACGCCTCGGTCATCCCGCAGCTCGAGAACGCGATCCTGTCGGGGCAGGACATCGTCTTCCTCGGGGAGCGCGGCCAGGCGAAGAGCCGGATCATCCGTTCCCTCGTCCACCTGCTCGACGAGCAGGTCCCGATCATCGACGGCTGCGAGATCAACGACAGCCCCTACGCGCCGATCTGCCGTGCCTGCCGGGATCGGGTAGCGGCCGACGGTGACCGGGTTGCCGTCCGCTGGATCGGCCCGGACGAGCGCTACAGCGAGAAGCTCGCCACCCCCGACACCTCGATCGCCGACCTGATCGGCGAGGTCGACCCGATCCGGATCGCGGAGGGCAAGTACCTCGCGGACGAGTTGACGATCCATTTCGGGCTGGTCCCGCGCACCAACCGCGGCATCTTTGCGATCAATGAGCTTCCCGATCTTGCCGAGCGGATCCAGGTCGGCCTGCTGAACCTGATCGAGGAACGCGACGTGCAGATCCGTGGGTTCAAGCTGCGCCTCCCGATCGATGTCGTCGTCGTGGCCAGCGCCAATCCCGAGGACTACACGAACCGCGGCCGGATCATCACGCCGCTCAAGGACCGCTTCGGCGCCCAGATCCGGACGCACTACCCGCGCACATTCGAGGACGAGATCCGCATCGTGGACCAGGAGCGGACCGACTTCCAGGACCGCGAGCTGCCGGTCTTCATGCCGGATTTCATGAAGGAGATCGTCGCCGAGATCACACAGCTGGCTCGGCGCAGCCCGAAGATCAACCAGCGCTCGGGCGTCAGCGTCCGCATATCCATCAGCAATTACGAGAACCTTGCCTCGAACGCCAGCCGCCGCGCCCTGCGCACTGGCGAGACCGAGGCGGTGCCGCGCATCAGCGACCTGCCGTCGGTCATCCCCTCCAGCGCGGGCAAGCTCGAGATGGAGACATGGGAAGAGGGCGACGACCAGACCGTGCTGGAGAAGATCATCAAGACCGCGGTGCTCAACGTCTTCAGGCGGCACTTCGAGGCGAACCAGTTCACCGAGCTTGTCCAGCGCTTCGACGCCGGCCTGACGTTTGAGGTGTCCGAGGGCCAGCCTGCCGACAGGTACTCGGCGATGCTGCGCGAGCTGCCCGGCATGGAGAAGGCACTCAAGAGCCTCGGACTCGAGAAGCGTCCGGCGCTCGCCGCCTCCGGGATGGAGTTCGTGCTCGAGGGCCTTCACCTGAGCAAGCGGATCAACAAGACCGACCTGGACGGCGCGTCCATCTACGCCGGGTGATCAACCGCCCGACGCGTTACGAGCGCTGGGACGGGTCGCAGGAGCCGTTCGGCCGCGATGCCGAGGACCTCTTCGACCGGTTGGCCGAGGACCTCTTCCAGGGCGGCGACTTCGACTACGCGCTCCACCGGCTGATGAGCCGTGGCTGGCGCGACCAGCGTGGCAAGCGACTCCCCGGCTTCGAAGAGATGCTGGAGCGGCTGAAGCAGAAGCGCCAGCAGCAACTCAAGCGATACAACCTCAACGATGTCTTCGGTGACATCCGCGAGCGGCTGAACGACATCCTTCGCCGCGAGCGCCAGGGCATCAACGACCGCCTGGAGCAGGCGCCCGAGGCGGCCAGGCGAGTACTGCAAAAGATCACGAAGAAGAAGCTGCAGGAGCTGGACGAGTTGCCCGAGGACGTCGGTGGCATGATCCGCGAGCTGAACGACTACGAGTTCATGGACGAGGGCGCCGCGCAGGCATTCCAGAAGCTCATGGAAGAGCTCAAGGAGCAGGTCTCGAAGACCTACTTCAAGAACATGACGAAGACGATGCAGCAGATGCGCCCGGAACATCTGGACGAGATCAAGGCGATGATGAAGGCGCTCAACGAGATGCTGCGTGACCGGCTCGAGGGCCGGCCCCCGAAGTTCGAGCAGTTCATGCAGCGCTTCGGCCATTTCTTCGGCCCGAACCCGCCGAAGACGCTCGACGAGCTGATCCAGCACTTAGAGAAGCAGATGGCGCAGATGGAGTCGCTGATGCAGTCGCTCTCGCCCGAGGCGCGCCAGCAGATGCAGGAGTTGATCGCCTCGACGCTCAACGACCCGGAGTTGCAGCAGCAGATGGCGGAGCTGGCGATGCAGCTGGAGCTACTCTCGCCCCGCCAATCGATGGGCAACCGCTACGCCTTCTACGGTTCCGAATCGCTGCCGCTGCAGGAGGCGATGGGCCTGATGGAGCGCCTGCAGGGCATCGAGGACCTCGAGTCGGCTTTAAGAGAGGGCTACCAGGGGCGCCAGCTGACGCCGGAGCAGTCGGCGCAGCTGCAGCAGTTGCTCGGGCCGGATGCCCGCCAGGCCGCCGACCAGATGAGCGAGCTGGCCTCCCAACTCGAAAAGAAAGGCTACGTGCAGAAAGGCAAGCGTGGCATGGAGCTCACGCCGCGGGGTATGCGCCGCATCGGCCAGAAGGCACTCAAGGACCTCTATGCGCGCTTGAAGCGGGACCGCTTTGGCGATCACCCGATCACCGTCCGGGGACTGGGATCGGAGCGCTCTGACGACACCAAGGTCTACGAGTTCGGCGACGCCTTTACGCTGCATGTCGAGCGCACGCTGATGAACGCGCTTCGGCGAGACGCCACGCCGCCTCTACAGCTGAAGACCGACGACTTCGAGGTCTATCGATCGGAATTCAGCACCCAGTCGGCGACGGTGCTGATGATCGACATGAGCCGCTCGATGCCGCTGCGCGGCTATTTCTACGCCGCCAAGAAGGTGGCGCTCGCGCTCGATGCGCTGATCCGCAGCCAGTTCCCGCGTGACTTCCTGCAGGTGATCGCCTTCAGCGACTATGCGCGTCCGGTCAAGCCGAACCAGCTGGCCGAGCTGACCTACAACGAGTCGATCTACGGGACCAACATGCAGCATGGGTTGATGCTCGCCCGTCAGTTCCTCAATAAGCACAAGGCCGGCAACAAGCAGGTCATCATCGTCACCGACGGCGAGCCGACGGCCCACATGGAGGGCCAGCACGCGGTCTTCTTCTACCCGCCGCTGCCGGAAACGTTCCAGAAGACGCTGCTCGAGGTGCAGCGCTGCACCCGCGAGCACATCGTGATCAACACCTTCATGCTGGACAACGACTACCACCTGGTCTCGTTCGTCAAGCAGATGACTCGCATGAATGGCGGCCGGGCCTTCTTTAGCAACGCGGACAGCCTCGGAGACTACGTCCTCCTCGACTACGTCGACCGCAAGCGAAAGAGTGCCCGTTGATGCGCTTCGGCATCCAGACCGGCCCGCAGAACACCACCTGGCCTGAGCTTGTCGACATCTGGCAGCTCGTCGACGGTCTGAAGTTCGACACCGCCTGGACCTTCGACCACTTCTTTCCGATCTTCACGGACCCGAAGGGCCCCCAGCTCGAAGGCTGGACGGCGCTGACGGCGCTCGCCATGAAGACGCAGCACGTCCGCGTCGGCACGCTCGTCTCGAGCATCACCTATCGCGAGCCTGCGGTCCTCGCCAAGATCGGCGCAACGCTTGATGTCATCACCGGCGGCCGCCTCGAGATGGGCATAGGCGCCGGATGGTTCGAACTCGAGCATCAGGCACTGGGCATCCCCTTTTACACGACGGCCGAGCGGATCAAGCGCCTCGGCGAGGCCTGTGAGGTCATCCTGGGGATGTGGACGGAAGAGGCCGCCAACTTTGACGGTGCCTACTACCAACTCAAGGACGCTTACTGCAATCCCAAGCCGGTGCAGAAGCCGCACCCACCGATCATGATCGGCGGCAGCGGCGAGAAGCTGACGCTCAAGATGGTCGCGAAATATGCGGACGAATGGAACGCCTTCGGCACGCCCGACGAGGTCCGCCACAAGATCGAAGTGCTCGACGGCCACTGCCAGGCTGTCGGTCGGGATGTGAACGCCATCGAGAAATCGGTTGGCATTCCGCTCGTCATGAGCCGCGACAGCGGCAAGCTCGACAACATGCTCCTCGAAATGGGCAAGCGCCGCGGGATCGGCCTCGAGGAAGCGCGAAAGTCGATGCTCTGGGGTTCACCCGACCAGGTGATCGAGAAGCTGAACGCGTACCGCGAGGTCGGCGTGACGCACATCATTCTGTCGCAGCGGGCGCCCTTCGACCCGGCGCAACTGGAGTTGTTCGCGCGGGAAGTCATGCCGGCACTGCGCGAACCGGTGCCCGCTTCCCGATAGTGTCGTCAGGCCGCCAGTCGCGTGCCGGTCGGGCGGCGGTAATGCCGGTCCATCTCGGAGTGATATCGTCGGCCGAGCGTTTCGCGATTGGCCGGTAGCCACTTCGACAGTCGTGTCGTGCCGCGCGGGTTTTCCTTTGAGACGAGGATTCCCGCCATCAGGTCGTCCAGCTCATCACGAGTGAGGGTCATGTCGCGGGTCAGCCTGCCCGCGAGGCTCGCCCCCATCATCGCGAGGGCGGGAGACACATGTAGCAGGAGCGTCCGCGAGCCCAGGCCGTCACGCAGGAGGCGAACCAGCTCCACGAAAGCGAAGATCTCCGGTCCGGCGGAGTCGACGACGACGTCGGCATGGTCGGCGCCGACCACGACCAGCAGGTGGGCATGGTCCTCGACATGCATTGGCTGCAGCTTGTAACGGCCGTCGCCTGGAATTCCGAAAACCGGCAAATGGCGGAGCAGCCAGCTGATGTTGTTGATCAGGACATCACCTTCCCCAAAGAGCAGCGTCGGCCTAACGATCCCGTACGACAGTCCTGAGGCGCGCACGGCTGCCTCGGTGGCCGCCTTCCCGCGGTAGTAACTCAGTGTGGAGTCGGTGGGGTTCGCGATGCTGGTGTGGACGATCCGGCGCACGCCGGCGTGGACGGCCGCCTCGATCAGGCGTCGTGTGTTGTTGACGGCCATGTCGTGGCTCAGGCTTCCGTGCGGGGCCCGTACCCAGTAGGTGTTGTAGAGCGTGTCGGTCCCCTTCAACGCCGCCACGAGCGCGGCGTTGTCGTCGAAATCCAGCGGAAAGGTGGGGACCCGCGCACTCAGTGGGTCGTCGTAGCGAGGGTGGTTGGTCAGTGTTCGCACGTCGCGACCTCGCTCCAAAAGCTGGGCGGCGATAAACCGTCCGCTGTAGCTGAACGCGCCGGTGACGGTGTCCACGGGAGTACTCATGAACGTTTAGATACCATGCCGGAGGATGAAAGTCGACCGAATCGCCAAACATAACCTCAAAATGTGGGAGCTGCTCGCCAGCAAGGCGATGAACTACACGCGGCCCTTCGGCCGGCCGCCGAAGACCAAAGCCGGCATGCGGCGGTTCATGGACAAGCGGGCTCGGCTGAAGGGCGTGAAGCTCGACGGCGCGCGCGTGCTCGGACTCGCGGCGGGCGGGGGATGGGACCCCGTGATCTTTGCCAAGCTTGGCGCGGAGTCAACCGTTTTCGATATCTCGCCA
>JALZAV010000097.1 GCA_030948145.1 Candidatus Dormiibacterota bacterium | reverse complement strand
CCAGGGTCTGGAGGACGCGCACCTCGCTACGCTCCAGGCGACGCGGCGTGCGCATGTGGATCGCGAGCACGCCGACGATCTCGCCCGCGAGGCACATCGGGACGCCGATGACGCGCTCTAGGCCGATCCGCCGTGCTGCCGCGACGCCGGAGCTCGGATCGGTGAGATCGATCTCGAGCACCTGCTCGGGCCGCTCCAACCGCTGCGTGACGAGGTCGCCGCTCGCCCGCACCGCCGCCAGCTCGCGGCGCGTCGTGCAGCGGACGAGCACGTCGCTGAACTCCTCGCGCCAGGACGACTTCCGCAGGTGGATCGAGGCATAGGGCACGTCCAGGATCTCGGAGGTCGCGTGCGCCACCGCGCGCAACAGGTTGTCGGTCCCGACCGTGACGGCGGTCAGGGCCTGAGAGATCTTCTCGAGGGCGGTGATCGCCTGGTCGAGGCGGTGGGCCTGCAACTGAGTCTTTTTTCGAAGGTCCGTGTTCTCCAACATGAGCGCCATCTCGGTGGCGATCGTCTGGAGCAATTCGACATCCTGCTGCGGCAGGCCATAGTCGCTCCCAACTCCAACGACGAGGTAGCCGGCATTGCGCGGCCCACGCGTGAGGGGTACGACAAAGGCGCGCTGAACGTTTGCCAGCTCGCCAAAGAGACGCAGGCATTTGCGCGGATCGCCTGCGAGGCCGATGACGGTCTCGATCTGGGAGGCATTTTCCTCGAAACCATCGGCCAGCGCCGGGCTGCTCAGCCGCAGCAACTGCCCGGAGTACTCCTCCGGCAGGCCGACCACGGCCCGGACCTCGAGTCCGCCGGTCTCCGGGTTGCGCGCCAGCAGCGCGGCCTTCTCGACGTTGAGCGCTTTGAGACTGATCCCGAGGATCGCCTCGGCCATCGCGCCGGGTTCGGTCTCGTTGCCCAGACCAACACTGGTCTGGTACAGGGCCGCCAGCCGTCCCATCTGCTCATTCAGTTCACGGGTCCGCTCCTGCAGGTCGGCCGTCATGGCGTTGAACGCGCCCCCAAGCTCACCCAGTTCGTCGCGCCGGCGCACCGACAGTCGCCGGCTCAAGTCCCCGCGCGCAACTGCCTGGGTGCCGGCGACCAGTTCCTCGATCGGGCGGGTGAGCCGAAGCGCGAGGATGTAGCCGATGAGCAGCAGGATGAGGACGACGCCCGTAAACAGCGCGGTCATCTGGATGGCGGAATGGAGACCGGCCTGCATCACCGCGTCGCGGGAGATGGCGATTCCGATGTATCCCACCGGCTCCTGCCGGAGGTAGAAGAGGCCGTACTGGATTTCGTACGCCTGACCCTGGATCCCGAGACTCTGCCGCGATGCCCGACCGGGCGACGCCAGGTCCAGGTACGCACGCGTACGGTCGTCGAGCAGACCGCTCTTGACGCCGGCCACTGTTGTACCAAGAAGGTGGCCGCCGGCGTCGAGGAGTAGGACTTGCGCTTGTGACTTGACCTTCATCTCCGCCAGCAGGGCACTCAGCGGCGTCTGCAAGAGGACGCCGCCAACCACCTGGTCACCGATGACGATCGGACCAGCGGCGCCGAGCGTCGTGACCGGTGTCCCTTCATACCCGATGTATTTGTCGCCCAATGCGTCGTACGTTCCCTGGAGGACCGGCTTCACGATCGGATCGTTCGAGAGATCGGCGCCGCTTGTGAAGATCAGCCCGCTCGGGTTGCGTGGATCCGGTTGATCGATCTGCAGCAGCGCATGCCCGCGAACGTCGAAGATGATGATGGTCCCGAGACGGTTGTTGATCTCGAGCGGAACGAGGAGCTGGCGCAGTGCGCTGACGTTTCCGGCACGCACCACCTGGTCCACGCCCTCGGTATTGGCGATCAGGCGAAGGCCGGCGATCTGTCGGCCCTGCAGCTTGACAGCGGAGTCGAGCGCGGTGTTGTGCGCTTGCACGAGCTGCTGGGCGATCCGCTCCTCGAGAGAGGTGGCCACCAGGCTGGTCGTCAGATAGGTTCCGACCAATCCCAGGAGAAGGATCAGCAAGAGAAAGGGCAGGACGATCTGGGTCCGGATCCGCATCGCCGGCATCCGGAATCGATTAGCCACGGCAGCTCCAGCCCTGGGCCGCAACGGCCGGAGCGGACGGACTCAGGAAAACCAGCTGCTCCGATCCGGCATTCTGCGGCGTCCACTGGTCTGGCACCACCGAATGCTGACTGACATCCCCGGCCGCGACGCGGATCGGCAGGCCGTAAATGTCCTGACTATTTCCGCCGTCGTTCCGAACCCATTTGTAGAGAACCCAGCCCCCCACACCGTTGGTGGTGAAGGTTCCAGTGGCCGTCACCGTAAGCGTGTTGCATCGGGCGTTGGCCCCCTTCGGTGTCTGGCTAACAACCGCTGAATCGGCAATGATGGCGAACCGGGGGGTGGGTGTCGGCGTCGGCGTCGGCGTCGGCGCCGGCGTCGGCCTGGGCGTAGGCGTGGCTGTCGGCGCAGGCGTCGGCGTCGGCGTCGGTGCCGGAGTCGGTGCCGGAGTCGGTGTCGGCACCGTCGTCGGAACAGGCGTCGGGCTCGGCGATGCCGCCGGGGTGGGCGTGGGTGCCGGCGTCGGGGTTGGCGCAGCCGTGGGCACCGATGTCGGGCTCGGGGCGGCGGTCGGGGCCGGCGATGGTTGGGGGTTGGCCGGCGCGACCGGCCTCTGCGCCGGGGGTGCCGGCGCGGTGCTGGTCTTGATCGGGGGCGCCAGGGTCAGCACCGGCGCGACCGCCAGCGTATCCGTCCCCTCGAGGGCACGATCACGCGCAGCCTCGGCGAGAACGGCTTGTTTCAGCGGCTTCGTCCGCAGCCCCGCATCCAGTCCGAGGTCCGCGGTCATATCGGGAACCTGGACCCAGGCCAGCCCATCCGTCGGCCGGAGGGCGGCAACGGCGACGGCAGCAAACAGGACCGTGATGCCAAACGCGAGCCCGGCAAAGCCCGCGGCCGTGCGCCGTCCGTCGCGATGGGATTCCATCGGTCCCGATGCTAGGGTCGCCAAGTTACGGGACCCGTTGCTGGCTCAGTAGGCGGAGCACAGCTCGTCACGAACCGGCAACAGTCAGGTCACAGGCCGGGTGCCATGCGAGCGTTTGAGAGGTTGATAGGCCGCGGGACGGACCGCGAAGCCGCTAACTTGCGGCGAGGTTGCCTTCGCGCGCGACCGTGTGAACGTCCTTGATTGTTTCCAGCCGTTCCATCAGGCGGCTGAGCTGGGTCAGGCTGCTGATCTCGACCGTCGTCGAGATGATCGCGGTCTTGTCGTCGTAAACCTGTACCTCGGCGCCGGTCAGATTGATCTTGTTCTCGGCGATGACCGTGGCGATGTCACGAAGCAGGCCGGTCCGATCCCAGGCTTCGATCTTGATCGCCACCGGGTACTGTTGGCGGCCGCCGGTGTCCCAGTCGACGTCGACCAGCCGCTCGTTGACGATCACGTTCACCACGTTCTTGCAGCTGGCGCGATGAACGCTGATGCCCTTGCCACGCGTGATATAACCCGTGATCGGGTCCCCGGGGACCGGCTTGCAGCACTGAGCGATCTGAGTGTGGACCCCTCGTTCCCCTTTCACCACGATTTCGCCGGTCGGCTTGAACTGGGGTACGAGCGGGATCAGCGGGAACTCGGCGGTTCCCACCTCGGGCTGGCTCGCCGCCAGATACTTCAGCAGGACGGAGTGCTGGCTGACGTCGCCATAGCCGATCGCGGCGTAGAAGTCGTCGAGCGTCATAAAGCGAAACTCTTTGGCGAGTTCCAGGAGGCGCTCGTCACCGATCGAGGCGAGGGCGCGCTGCTGAATCCGCCGGAATTCCTTGTCGAGCAACTCCTTGCCTTTGGTGACGTTCTCCTCGCGCCGCTCCTTCTTGAACCAGGCTCGAATCTTCTGTGAGGCGCCGGCGGTCTTCACGAAGGCGAGCCAGTCCCGGCTCGGGCCGTGCGGGCCCTTCGAGGTCAGTACCTCGACGATGTCGCCGTTCTCGAGCTGGTAGTCGAGCGGCACCATCCGGCTGTTGGCCTTCGCGCCGATACAGCGGTGACCAACCTCGGTATGAATGCGGTAGGCGAAGTCCACCGCTGTCGCGCCGGAGGGCAGCGCCAGCACGTCGCCCTTGGGCGTGAATACGAAGACCTCATCCCGGAAGACGTCGACCTTGACCGCGTCGACGAACATCTCCGCGTCCAGCACTTCCTTCTGCCAGTCCATCAACTGGCGTAGCCAGGCGAAGCGCTGGTCCTGCTTCCGGTCCTCCTTGCCGCCTTCCTTGTAGGTCCAGTGTGCCGCCACGCCCCACTCCGCGGTGCGATGCATCTCGTGGGTCCGGATCTGGATCTCCATCGGCTCGCCACTATGGCTCACCACGGTGGTGTGCAAGGACTGGTACCCGTTTGACTTCGGCATCGCGATGTAGTCCTTGAACCGGCCGGGGATCGGCTTCCAGAGCGAATGGATGACGCCCAGGGCGCCGTAGCAATCCTTGATCGAATCGGTCAGGACCCGGATCGCGGAGAGGTCGTAGATCTCATCGAACTCCTTGCCGAGCGCGAGCTTGTTGGCGATGCTGTACACGTGCTTGGGGCGGCCGGTTGTGTCCGCCTTGATCCCAACCGAGGTCAACTCGCGGTCGAGGATCTCCTTGATGTCATCGACGTAGGTCTCCCGCTCCTTCCGCTTGCGTGCGATTTTCTTGACGATCTCCTGGTACTCGTCCGGGTGCAATTGGGCAAAGGACAGGTCCTCGAGCTCCCACTTGATATTCCACATGCCGAGGCGGTGCGCGAGCGGCGCGTAGATATCCAGCGTCTCCTGCGCCATGGCACGCCGCCGCGCCTCCGGCAGAAACGTCACGGTCCGCATGTTGTGGAGACGGTCGGCCAGCTTCATCAGCACGACTCGCACGTCCTCCGCCATCGCGACGAGCATCTTGCGCACGTTTTCCGCCTGCGCCTGCTCCTGGCTGTGGAAGGAGATTTTTTCCAGCTTGGTCACCCCGGCCACGAGCTTGCCCACCGTCGGCCCGAAGCTCTGTTCCAGGTCGGCGATCGTAAGGTGCGTGTCTTCGACAGTGTCGTGCAGGATCGCCGCCGCCAGCGTGTCGCGGTCGAGCTGGAGGTCAGCGAGGATACCCGCCACGCTGAGCGGATGCTCGATGAATTTCTCGCCCGAGAGCCGGTTCTGGTCGTGGTGGGCGCTGGCCGCCGTATCGTAGGCGCGCGAGAGGACCTCCACGTCCTGCGGCGGGAGGTACCCGACCTTACCTAAAAGATCGGCAAATTGCATGCCACTGTCCCTCTTTGATGAGGGAATTATCCCCGAAGCTCTGAGCGGCTAACCAGCGTGGGCTCAGTACGCCTTCGCCCAGACGACCTCGGTCGTCGCGGGCCGGCCGCAGATCGCGCAGGCCAGGGCCGGCCCGAGCGGACCCGGCAGCATGACCCGCGTGCTCACTCCCTGGGCTGCTTTTTGTACGGTTGCCTCGTCTTCCGTGCTCTCGCACCAGGGCGTCACGGCGAAGCCGGTCGAGCCCGAAAAGAACTGCGCCAGGGCGGCGAGCGAGTCCAGGTGGACGGTGTGAGCCGTCCGGAACTGGCGGGCGCGCTCCAGGATTCCGATCTGGATCGTGTTCAGCATCGCCGGTAGCGCTACCGGAAGGTCACCGAGCGCGATCGCCTGCTTGGTCCGATCCAGCCGCTGCACCAGGGTGACCTCGCCCTTCGCCAGGTCGCGCGGACCGACTTCCAGCCGGATCGGGACGCCCTTCAGCTCCCACTCGTTGTACTTAAAGCCCGGCCGCTCGTCCCGCCAGTCCACCTTGACCCGCAGGTCGTCGTCATCGAGCGCCTTGAGCACCGGCGCCAGCGCCGTCTCGATCTGCGACCGTTCGGCATCGCTGCGGAAGATCGGCACGACGACGATCTGGATTGGAGCGATGCGCGGCGGAAGGACCAGACCGGCCTCATCGCCATGCGCCATGACGATCGCACCGACCATTCGAGTCGACAACCCCCAGCTGGTTGAATACGGATACTCGAGGACATTGGTGCGTCCGGTGAACGTAAGGCCATAGGCACGGCTGAAGTTGTCGCCAAAGTAATGGGAGGTGGCCGACTGTAAGGCCTTGCCGTCCTTCATCATGGCCTCGATCGACTTGGAGTACTGGGCGCCGGCGAACTTTTCGGTCTCGGACTTGCGACCCGTCAGAACCGGGATCGCGCACCAGTCCTCGGCGATCTGGCGGTAGCAGTCGAGCATCGTGTCGACTTCTTGCTGTGCCTCGGGCGCTGTCTCATGAAAGGTGTGGCCCTCCTGCCAGAGAAACTCCCTGGTCCGAAGGAAAAGCCGCGTGCGTAACTCCCAGCGGAAGACGTTGTTCCACTGGTTCGTCAGTTGGGGGAGATCACGGTAGGAGTGGATGTAATCCTTGAGCACGCTGGCCAGCATGGTTTCCGAGGTCGGCCGCAGGACGAGCGGTTCGTCCAGCTCCTTCCCTCCCCCATGCGTGACCGTCTGGAACTCGTGCTTGAATCCTTCGACGTGATCCGCTTCTTTCTGAAGGAAGCTGAGTGGAATCAGCGCGGGAAAGTACCAGTTCTCGTGCCCGGTCGCCTTGATCATGTCGTCGAGCGCGTCGCGGATGTTCTCCCAGAGCGCGTAGCCGTAGGGGCGGATGACCATGCAGCCCTTGACCGGCGAGTAATCCGCGAGTTGCGCCTTGCGGACCACGTCCGTGTACCAGCCCGGGAAATCCTCAGACTGTTTGCGGATCTTGTCGACAAATCCCGGCTTCTCCTGCTCAGCCATAAGCGTCTGAGTATAAAGAGCGAGGCCGCAGGCCGAGCCGCGCTTTCGCGCGTAGGCGCGGGCGCCGCATGCGGCCTGTACACGCACGCGAGGCCACTGGAATTTCGGCCGAGCGCGTGATGGGCCGCTGGACGGCGCCACCGCGCGATTTAAGTACCTTGGTTAAGGGCCTAGGTGAAGTTCGTCCATAGATATTGCACGGATTTAGCCGACAGCCTGGAGCTGTTCGAGCCAAGGCTGCAGGTGCACAAGGGCCGGGATGTTCTGGAAGCCGAGATCGGTGAACGGGGTGCCGTCGTAGC
>JALZAV010000096.1 GCA_030948145.1 Candidatus Dormiibacterota bacterium | reverse complement strand
CGCTTCTCGACGGTGCGCCGCGCCGACCGGATCCTCTTCCTCGAGCACGGCCAGCTCGTCGAGGAAGGAACCCACGAGGAATTGATGCGCCTCAACGGTCGCTACGCGCGCCTCTTCCGCCTACAGGCCTCCGCCTATACCGGCGAAGACGTCATCGCCGAGGTTCCCGATCTCGACGTCGCCCCAACCGCCTGAGCAAAAACGGTGTGCCGTAGCATGCTCCGATGGGCATGTCCGAATATGTTCGGAAGATACGGGATCGTATCGGCGCAGATCTTCTCCTGCTCCCGTCTGTAAGCGTATTGGTGCGCGATCGGTCTGGCCGCCTCTTGATGGTTCGAGGCGCAGACTCACACGCGTGGGGCGTGATCGGCGGCAGCGTGGAGATCGACGAACGACCCGAGGATGCTGCGATCCGCGAGGTGGAAGAGGAGACGGGCCTGCGCGTCGCGGTGACGGGCCCGGTGGCGGCCCTTGGGGGGCCGAAATTTCGAGTGAGGTATCTCAACGGCGACGAGACCTCCTATGTATCAGTGGTGTATGAAGGCCGAGTGATCACCGGAACCGAGCATCCCGACGGAAGGGAGACGATCCAGGTCGGGTGGTTCGCGCCCGACGACCTGCATCGTCTCGACCTGGAAGGATTTACCCGGGCGGCTTTTGAGGAGCTGGGCTGGTTAGCCACCGAAGGCCGAGGTGGGGAGCACGAAGAAGACGACCGCCGCCATCGCGTAGAGGACTAGCAGCTGCGCACCCTCGAGCCAGTTGCTCTCGCCATCCTGGGCCGTGTGCGTGAAGATGATCACCAGGAGCGCAAGGATCGAGACCTCCACGAAGGTGAAGACCAGGTTCATCGGGTGGACGAGAAGGCTGTAGAGCACCACCAGCGGCAGGATGAATGTCGCGATCTGGATCGATGAGGCCGAGGCAATCCCCAGCGCCAGGTCGAGCCCTGAATCGCCGCCACCCGACCCTTCTTTAGTCCCGGGCTTGCGGATCGCGAACTTGATCGCCGCATAACCCTCGGCGACATTCCCGGCGTTGGCCACGATGATCATGCCGACGAAGACCTCCGTCCAGCCGAAAAGCTTCGTGACGCCCGCCACCCCGCTGGTCAGGATGTCGGTCACCGGGATCACCGCCAGCCCCATCACGATCAGGAGACCAAGGCTGAAGGCTACCGGCCAGGGCGGCGGCCGGTCCTGCCGGGCCGCATCCTTGAAGATGCGGGTGTCACGGCCTTCGGTCGCGCGCCCGCGGAGTGATTCGAGCCCGAAGATTCCATAGGCAACGTAGGCGACGTAGGCGATCAGCAGCACGACCGCTATGCCCACGCTGATGTTCTGGATCGTGTGCGCCGTTGCGGCGCCCCCGCAGCTGTGGGCGCAGATCGTGAACGCGCTGACGGTCGGAAAAAGAACGGCGGCCACCGTCAGCATCATCAGGACGCTATGATGGCCGGCCTCGATCCGGTTGAAACGCGGCCGCCCGTGCACCAGGCCGGCGGCGACGAAGCAGAGGCCCATGATCAGGGCGGAGTTGCTGATCAGGGCGCCCACCATCGTCGCCTTGACCAGCGGGATCAGGCCCTTTTGCACGCCGAAGATGCCGATCAGGAGATCGGGAAAGTTGCCGAAGGTGGCATTGAGCAGCCCGCCGACACGGCCGCCGAGGCGGAGGGCGAGGGCCTCGGTCGAGGAGGCGATGAGGGCGGCGATCGGGATAATCGCGGCCACCGAGAAGAAGAACTGCAACCATCCGGGCGTACCCAGCCAGGCGGCGACGAGCGTCGCGGGCACGAACACAAGACCGCCAATCATCACCCGGTCCTCCCGCGACAGCACGACTCCCGACAACGGACCTCCCATCAGCGCTTGAGCGTACCGGAGGGACCCAACATGGGACGATCGCATCGCGTGAACCATGCCACCGAACCGTTGACGCTGAGCCTGCCGTCCGACGCGGTCGTCATCCTGATTGGTGCGGCGGGCTCCGGCAAGTCGACCTTTGTCGCGCGCCATTTCCCGGCTGACAGCATCGTTTCAGCCGACCGCATCCGTGCCGACCTCGGCGGTCAGGGGGCTGGGCAGGAGCGCAACGAGGATGTCTTCGCACGGGTGCACCAGCTGGTCGAGGAGCGCGCGGCGGCCGGACTCTTGACGGTGATCGACGCGACGAACACCCGCGGGCCGGGCCGGGCCGAGCTCGGCTGGCATGCGCATCGGCAGCGCCGGCCGCTCGTCGCGATTGCCCTCCACCTGCCCCTGCAGATTTGCCTCGATCAGAACGCCCGGCGGCCTCGGCCCGTGCCGGCCGACGTGGTCCGTCGGCAGGTCGCCGATCTCCGGCACCTCGAGACCGACCTGGAGACCGAGGGATACGCCGCGGTCACCGTCTGCCGATCCCGCGCCGACATCGACAACTTCCGAGTCTCATTCGGAAGTAGCTAGCCCCGGCTAGCTCGGTCGGTCCTCGAGGAATCGGCCCGCGGCGTTGCGCGCCCAGGTGGTGGCAAGATCGAGCAGCCGCGGATGTGGCTGTCGCTGCAGGACCGTCCCTGCGACGGCGCCGCCGTCTGGCGTCCCCTCGTTGGGGAGTAACCGATTGACCAGGTCCATGGTCCGGGCGGTCATTCCTGGCATCAGCCCATTGATCCGGGCGAGGACGTTCGCGGGTAGCGACAGGGTCAGCTGCGCTTCCCCGCGGCGGGTGGCGGTCAGGATCCGGCGGGCAATCCGCTCGGCGTCCATGGAGATGATCGGCAGGCTCGCCATCGGCGCGAAGAGGCTGTACTGCCTCATCTGCTCGCCCTTGAACTCGGCATGCAGGTGGGAACCGGTCCGCATCAACCCGGGGGCCACCGTCGTCACGGCGATCCCGTCGCGGGCGACCTCGGCCCGGAGGCCCTGCGAGAATCCGACCGCCGCGAATTTCGCCGAGGAATAGGCCAGCAGGTGCGGTATGGACACGAGGCCTCCGATCGAGGTGATGTTCACGATCCGGCCGGCGTGCCGGCGGCGCATCTCGGGCAGGACGGCCATCGTCGGATAGACCATGCCCCAGTACATGACGTTCATCGCCTTCTCGAAATCCTTGAGCTCCATCGCTTGCAGCGGCGCCACCTCGATGATCCCGGCGTTGTTGACCAGGATGTCGATCGGCCCAAAGCGCTCGATTGCCTGCTGCATCATCTGCTCGACCTGCGAGCGATCGGCGACGTCGCACTGGATGGCGAGGACGACGGCGGCGCGCTGGCGGAGATCTTCCTCGGCGCGCCCCAGCTGCGCCTCATCGCGGCCGCAGATCACGATGTTGCAGCCGGCCCGTGCGAACTCGCGCGCCAGCAACAAGCCAAGGCCGCGCGACCCTCCGGTGATGAGCGCGGTCTGACCGCTGAGGTCCGCCTGGCGGATCCCGCGGATGGTCGCGTACACGATCGCTCCGGCGACGGTGGCGAGGATAAGCGGCTCAGCGTTTCTTGCGCGTCTCATCAAGCCTCCCGGGCTGGAGGACGATCTTGATCGCGCCCTCCTCTTTCTTTTGGAAAATCTCGTAGCCATGCTTCGCCTCTTCCAGTGGCAGGACATGCGTGACCAGGTCGTCGATCCCCAGCCGATCCTCGTCCTCGATGAGTGGGAGGATCTCTTCCGACCAGCGGCGGACGTTGGCCTGACCCATCCGAATCGTGATCTGGCGGTCGAAGAGATCGCCGATATGGAAAATCGGGATGTAGCCGAGGTAGACGCCGCTGACGGAGAGCGTGCCACCGCGGCGGATCGAGGCGATTGCGCTCATCAATGCGTTCAGCTTGTCCGGCTGTAGCTTGACCGTCTGCAGCACCGAGTCAGCCTTCGAGCCGGAGGCTTCGAAACCGACCGCGTCGATGGCCCCATCAACGCCGCGGCCCTGTGTCTTGTCCAGTACGAGGTCGACCGGATCGTCGACCTGCCCGAGGTCGATCGTTTCGGCGCCGCGTCGGGCCGCCATGGCGAGACGCTCCTTGACTTTGTCCAGGGCGATGATGCGCTCGACGCCGCGATGGCGGGCGATCCGAACGGCCGCCTGGCCGATCGGGCCCAGTCCCCAGATCGCGAGCGTGCCGCCCTCGGTGACCTGGGCGTACTCGACCGCCTGCCAGGCGGTCGGGAGCACGTCCGCCAACAGCACGAGGCGGGTGTCGGGGGCGCCGTTGTGAATTTTGATCGGGCCGAAATGCGCCTGGGGCACCCGGAGGTACTCGGCCTGGCCGCCGGGAACGCCACCGTAGAGGTGCGTGTAGCCGAAGAGGCTGCCGCCTTTCTTCCACTGGCGGTTCTGGGTCACCTCACATTGGGAGTACAGCCCGTGCTCGCACATGTAGCAGTGGCCGCAGCTGATGTTGAAGGGGATCACGACCCGATCCCCCGGCGAGATATGCCGGACGGCTGCCCCCACCTCCTCGACGATCCCCAGCGGCTCGTGGCCGAGGATGTCCCCGCGCTTCATCCCGGGAACGATCTTGTCGTAAAGGTGCAGGTCGGATCCGCAGATCGCGGTGGCGGTTATTCGGACGATCGCATCGGTCGGCTCCTGGATCGTCGGGTCCGGGACGTTCTCGACCTTGATCTTGTTTCGGCTCTTGAAAACGACCGCCTTCATCAGCAGGGTCCTCCTCGGGACATGCGATAACCTCGTCCTGATCCTAGGGCAACATCTGATAGCGATGCTGTAATGCGTTCGGGGAGCTGAGTTACTAAGTCTTTTGACCCCCGCCTCGCCGTATTCTGGCTCAGAGCGGCGCGGCTTCCTGCGACGCGGCATAGGCCGGGTCGGTGCGCCGAAACGTGTCGGGATCGACTCCGACGAGTCGCGCGCCTTCGAAGGCGAGCCACTGGAGTGGGACGACGTTGAGCAACGGAGCAAGGACTTCGGGCGCCTCGGGCGTTGTAAGTGACCACGTCGCCCCGGCAACCGTTGCACTGGCTGGACCCACGACTACGATCGAGGCACCAATGGCGGCAAACGCCGCCACGACTTGCTGGGTCCGCGCCCGCGACGGCCCGGCCGAGGCCACCACCAAGACGGCCTGTTTTTTCCCAATGCTGAGGATCGGGCCGTGCAGCACGCCCTCGATCTCGTGGGCGACTGTGGATAGATACGACGCCTCGCCAAGTTTCAGCGCGCCCTCCATGGCAGTTGCCCAGCCAGGCCCAGCACCCAGGAAATGGACCGGTCGGCTGAGATCGAGTTCTCGCACTACGGCGGCCACAGCGGACCGGAGCTGGCTGGCGGCCTCGATTCGCGCGGGGAGTTCACGCAGCTCGGGACTCCAGGGCGCCGGGTCCCCGGTCGCCACCGCCGAGGCGAGTTGCGCCAGGCGCAGCATCGCACCGACATGACTGGCCGTGTGTACCGATGATTGTTCCTGCGGGCAGGTCAGGATCACGCCATCGCCCTGGTAGGCAGAGCCCTCGCCGGTGACGACGAGCCACGCCTCGCTGTGCTTGGCGAACTTCTCGAGCGCCTGGTTACTGAATCGCTTCGAGCCTCGATGGCTGATCAGGATCAGTCCATCGTCCTCACGCAGCGCGGGCCCGAAGTGAACGAACTCGAACGCGGGGACCGCCCAGGCATCGCGACCGACACTCCGGAAGATGTGCTCGCCCACCAGGGCGCCGTGAAAGCTCGTACCGGTGCCGACCAGGAAGATACGTCGCGCGCCCTCGATACGCGGCGCCAACGCGGTGACCGCGCGCTCGTCCTGCAACAGTCTGGCAACCAGACCGGGCTGGCTATCGATCGTCTCGCGCAGATGGCGCCCGCCCTCCATTCCACAGGCAAGCATACGGCCACCTCGGCGTAAACTCGGCGCGTGCCTCCAGCAGTGGGAAGAAAGTCCCGGCCGACGTGACGCCGCTGACGCCCGGTCACAACCCGGCCCGCATCACCCTTCGAAGGCTCGTCGAGTACTCGGACACCGACGCCTCCGGCCACTACCACAACGGTGCGGTCGTTCGGTGGAGCGAGGCCGCCGAGGCGGTGCTCCATGCGAGGCTGGGCATCGCCAAGCGAACGTTTGGCTTCACGCCACGGGTCCGACTGGAGGTCGACTTCCGCGAGCGTCTCTATTTCCTCGACGACATCGACATCAACCTTGATGTCGTTCATGTCGGCCGGACGTCCCTGCGATACGGCTTTGAAGTCCGGCGCGGCCAGACTATCGCAGTCACCGGCCAGCTGGTCTGCGCGTATCTCCCATCCGATGCCGAGCATGCGCAGCCATGGCCCGACGACATCCGGCGGGCGCTGACCGGCGGCGGCGACCGGACGGCCCAGTGAGCGTCGATCTCCGGGGCCAGTTCGCGCTGGCGCTAGGAGGTGACCCTGATCCCCACCCGCTGGATGTCCTGGATATCGGTGCCTTCCTCGGGCGCCCACAGCAGCGTGTAATCGCCCAGGGTCGCCGTCCGGGGCACGTCGAGCACCATCGCGAAGGTCACGCTACCATGCGAGGCGACCGCCTTCACGGGGTGGCAGTTGAGCGCGTACAGGTGCTTGCCGAGTGGCATACCGAGCGTGGCCCCGAGGCCGAAATAGAGGTCTTCGTGGTAGTAGGAACACGGCTCGCTGAACGCGACCGGGGCATCCGTGATGTTCGTGAACGTGACGGTGTACTGGAGGTTCGTTCCCGCCCGCACGGACTTGGGCAGGTCAATGTGGTACGCGAATGGATGTGGCGTCGGCGTCGGGGCGACCGACGGCTCAACGGCCTGGAAGGCACCCACGGCAAGCAGGCCATGGCACGGCGCGATCGTGATCTGCCTGGGCATGTCCGATGGCGCAACCGCCGGCAATGTCTTCGTCGGACCGCCGTTCGTCAGCGAGACCCGCAGCGCGGCCGCAACCGGTGAATGGCATTCGACGCCGCCGGCCGCCTGGTCGATCGCCGGCCAGATCAGCGCGACGTAGGCCTGTCGGGCGGTTCCCCGGGGAGCCATCAGAACCGGGTCGGTACGATCACTTGCCATGTATCCGGACGGAACCGTTTTGATCGCACCGCCACGCGCATCCAGAAGCGTCACGGCTGGAACACCCTGAACAACGCATGGCCGGTCGTTGACGTTCAGGAAGCCGATGGTTGCGACCAGCTGCCCACCCCCAAGGC
>JALZAV010000034.1 GCA_030948145.1 Candidatus Dormiibacterota bacterium | reverse complement strand
GAGGACGTTCTTCCTCAAGGAAGGCCGGCGCATGGCATGGGACTAGAGTCCGAAACGGAGGGAGAGGGATTCGAACCCCCGAAGGCTTGCACCTTAGTGGTTTTCAAGCCCCGACCGCCATTTGACGCCTCTTGCTGAATACGAAACCCGACCCCGAGGGCCATTTCCTCAGTGGAGATTTCACCACTGGGTCTGCGCCTCCTTGCCCAAGTGGTGCGGCGGTTTTTAGATTGCCTCAAAAACCGCTTGGGTTTCTCGCGCCGACCAATGTGGACGGTAGCACGCACGTCAAAAGAGCGCAAGCGAAAGTCGAGCGGCACGAAAACCGCTTGGGTTTCCGACTCGTCCAGGCGCCCGAAACCCGAGCGGCGTATCGGCGTCACCACCCTTCATGACCCTCCTCGACGACGTCTCCAGATAACCCTACGCCGGCCGGCCTTAGCCGAACGACCGCGGTCTACGGATTAGGGATGCGCCGGCAAGCCTCGTAAGCCTTCCGATGCCTGGCCTGCCAAATGCGTCAGCTGATCAAGGTTGGCAATGAGCGCCTCAATAAAAACTCTCGGATCTTCACCGCTGTCCAGAAGGTTTTCAACCTCTTCGAGCGCAGCCTCCAGTTCCCAGTTGGAGCCTACAACCTCTGCGAGGCGTTGCGCCGCACCTAGGTAGGCGGCGGATGGCGAATCCGAACCCGCAAGGAGTTTGGCGAGTTTTTCGGCATTGCGTAATGCAACAAGGGGCCCTCTCCGATTGGCGTACGCGGCCCATCGAACAGCCAGTTGCAGGGCAGTCTCGTCGGTGAGGCTAGCGACCCGGTCAGCCGGGTCTTCGCTAACGTCGCGAACGTCGACCATGAACAACCTGCGCAAATCGAGGATGCCACCCTCGAACCTCACATCCGCCGGTAACGGAAACCGGTCATACGGTTCCGTCTCCTCGATGGCATCGATTGCCGCCTTCTCGGCGAGCCGTATGGCACCGAACAGCAACCGACCCCGCTTATCACGATTGCGATCCACGCCAAGGGCATCATCAATTGAGCAGGCAGCTGTAAGAAGTACGGCGGGACAGGCGGTTCCATGAGCTAGCAGGAAATCTTCCGTTTGGGGCCGGTCCGGGGTATATCCCACGTGGCCATGTGGGAGCGTAGGCAACCTGAAGAGGCCTGCGGCATCTCTGCGCAAATGAGCATCAAAAAGACGAATATCAGGGAAGATGTCGCCGAACTGGAGCTCATCGCCGGCAGCCTGGTATGTCGGCGTCTCAGTTACGCGGCCGCCGCCGCCGCCTCATAGTATCTCCGCGGTATTGGATCTTCGAGAGCCTCAGCAGAGGCCTATTTGGCAGCTCGCTTGTCAGATCATCGCGATCCGTGGCTTGCTCGGCCCTTGGCGGAATTGCCGCTGTGTCTGACTTTGCCAGGGCCTCTTCAAACCACCGCCGCCACTCCAGGTCCTCGCCATCAGCGTCGGGGACGCCACCGGTGCCACTCGGCGCAGGCGGATTGCTAACTAGTGAGAAATCCAATTGGAGCGGAGCATCTTGCTTGGGCGCTAACAGACTCAACTTTTCGACGAAGCGCCGAACGTCAAAAGCCGCGTCCATTACACAGGGACGCGCCCAAGCGCTCTCGACGACAAAGTCGAAATGGAATGTGGTCGTCTTGGTGGGTAAGCCCAAGTGAAGGAGCGAGTAGACAGGGCTTAGAGCTTGCGCCACCGGAGAGGCGACCGCGTATCGGAAGGCGCCTCGTATTAGTCGCTGGTGAGCTTCCTTCGTAGCGAAAGGCCAGACATCGTTGGCTTCCCAAAGCTCAGCCAACTTGGTTCGGCGGGATTTATCAATTGTGGGAATCATTACTTTCCAGAGGATTCAGCAGTTGGACCTTAGCGTCCGTTAAGAAGCCCTGTAGACTCGCCGCCTTAGCGACTGCGCGATCAAGCACGGCCTGCAGATTCTTGATGTCGTCCCCATCCATTGCGATATGAACCTTCTGAAGCGGCTGATCACCGTGAAAGGTGATAACAAGCGTGTGGACGATGATGGCCGCAGCCATTCCTTGCTTTGGCTCCCGCGAAAAGATGGGTCGCACGTCAGACACGATGCGAGCGTCGTGATAGGAACGCTCGAATTCGGTTAGGAGATTAAGGGCCTTGGAAGTCACCATCATTGCCCGCGGCTCGGTTAGACGGACGATTCGGCCGGCTAATTCCAGACGTTCCGCGTCATTAAGATCCAAATCCGAGGAGTTCGAAATCTCGGTTGCAACTTGCGGGAGCGGTATGTCCAGTTCCTCGCTTGCAGGAAATAGCGACAGGAGAGCAGTTAGCAGCGGTTCAAGAACCCCTCGATCAATGTCCTGAATCCTCGCCATGATTTGCTCGATCAGCGACCATGGGTAGAGGGTGGGCTGAAGCTCGTACACGGTCGCGTAGAGTCGTTCGACGAGGTTAGGGCGAAGCCTTGCGAGCAGGATAAGGCCCTCGCGATACCGCTCCGGCACGTCGAGTGAGTTAACCGCCACCTTGCCCTTCAGTAACTCGCCGCGGCCAGAAGCGACCAGCCCCCGACCCCTCCTGCGGTCATGATAGCGATCGACCGCAGCAAAGCCGGGGTGGCGCGCTCGGTAGTCGTCTTAAGCCACAACCCAATAGAGACACGGGATAGCCCCGGCCATCTTGCGTGGACGCAAGCGACGGAACGGCAACAACTCGCGGCCGATAAGCGGTTGCCGGCCAGCAGCACACGACGTAGCATATAACATGTTTCTTGTTATATGGTGACAGATTCCGACGAGGTGGCCAAGTTGCTGGTGGGGAGCCCTGGGCGATTGAAGCTTGCGGCTTGGATAATCGGACGAGATGACAACCTCTTTTATCAGCATCAAGCTGTCCTTGGGACTCGGTGCGTGCAGAGTGAAGTTCGCATGGGACTTGAGCATTTCGTGCGCCTTGGCCTTATCTCAAAGATCCCGCGAGATCGTCAGATGGCCCGGCAGCAATTTTATGAACGCCGTACCTCCCCTTTGTGGCAGGTCTATCGTGCGGCGCTCCAGGCAATGTCGGAATTGGAGGCATTAGCCAGCGCCCGCCCAGCGAGAACGGCACAATCCAATAGAAAGAACATCGTTAGGCTGCGACGTACGGAGCTTACCTAGCGCCTTCAAGATATGGCTGCGTCGCGAATGATGGAGGGTGCGACCCGCTTAAAGTTCTCGGAGGTTTTCGCACGAAGACTAGGCGATCATCTCCGAGCGATTCCCCAGCACCTCGATATCAACACGGATAAGGACTTCGGCCGTACGATGATGCAACTCACCTTCTCGACAAGTCGTCAGAATTATGCATCTCTGCTCGCGTCCCTTGAATCAGATCATGTCGTCCCAGCGGCCCAGCTTGCGCGGGCGCTCTTGGAGGAATCGATCAGGTGGGAATGGCTAAGCGACGATATCGAGAAGCGGAGCCCTGTTCTAATAAGCGCGCTTCAACGGAACATGCAACTAATCATGCAAGAGTGCGAGAGGATTGGTGCGGATGCGACCCCTTTTTTGAACCCGTCACCATTTTTCAGCCTGAAATCCCCGGAACCTACACCGGTTGCCAGCGGATTTCCTGGCTATGATCGCATGCTTGATGAAATCCAGGTCAAACTCAAAGGCATGGACCTTCCGATTACGGTGAACCTTCGTTCTCTTTATGCGATGTATCGAGTCCTCAGCCAACTGTCTCACACGACTATTCTGGGAATGATCTCCACCGTGCAACCTGCCAATGACGCCGACCTTTCGGTGGGCCAGGCGCTATCAATTCCGATGAGGGCGCTTGTCGTACACGCCGGCGCAGCAAGCGTCGTAAATGTCTCGACGTACACCGTCCACGCATTCGCTGACCACGATCCGGATCGCTACAACAGCTGGGTACGCGAGGCTCGTAGACTCGGCGAGCGGATCGCACGTCTGATCGGAAGCGTTCACGGCTTGATTGCGTTCCGGTAAGCATCGATGAAACACGAAGCAATGCCACACTGTCCACGCGCTTGGCGAGGGACGACCTGTTGGCCCTGCTGGGCCGGCTCAGCAAAATAGCCGTCGTCGGGAAGCATCCGCTTGCGCTTGAAGTTCAGCGCGATCGATCTAATGCCGAGATGCCGGATACTGACGTAGCTCGTCTCGTCTGGCCATCATCCGTTGCTCGACCAGATAGCGATCACCTGGGCTGCACTGTGCGAGCTTCCCTTCGAACTCTCCCTCGGCGGGCGGCATACCTCCGAATGTTTGGCTGATCACATGAAGCATCCCCGCAAAGTCGGGCCGTCCCGCAGTGAGAGAGGCGAGATCTGCGGCGTCGATCACCTCCCGAATACCGCGGTCGCTGTACTCAGCCCCCACGTGAAATGGAGCTGTTCCCCCGCGCTTGTCTACGACCACGTCGAAATAGACTTTGTAAAGAAGGACCTCGCGCAGCAAGGGCAGCTGGCCTCGGACAATCTCGGCTAGCAGGCTGAGGTCGTAGGTGTCACGGGCAAGGATCACGCGGCGAAATCGCGCTAACTTCTCGGCTGAGTTTTCGACGAGCGACATTACAGGGATCAGGACCGGCTCGAAGTCGAGATAGCGCGCCTCCATTCCAAATATCTCCGCGCGCGCTCGCGCCTCTGGCGCAAGCATGGTCGCTCTGGATGAGAAATCGAGGCGCGACGGAAAGGAAGTCCGACCTAAGTTGGGCTGCGACGGCACTTCTGCCTGCCACGAGGCCTTAAGCGCCTCCATATCGACGTTCCCCACGACGCTGAAGCGCACCCCCTCATGCTCAAGTCCGTGTTGCAGAGCAGTTAGGATGTGCTCCCCGTAGTAGCGGTCGTTGATTGTAAAGTCGAGGTCGACCGAAAATCGGCCTCTGGCGCCAAAGACAAATTTGCGCAGAGCCGAGCCCCCTTTGAAGACCACTTCTTCGTCGTGAATTAGCCCCTCGGCGGACATCCAATGGAGCAGATGTTCCTGCGCCAGTTCAACGTACGCCGCGTCGCGGAAACGTCCACCGTACGATGCCGTGAGGCGATTAATGCTGACCGGACGAATCATCGGCTGCCGTGAGCCACTCCGACCGAGTCGTACACTTTCCAGCGCGAGCTGAATCGTGAGGGCTTAGACCTTGGTCCAATCCAAGTCGGCCCGCGCCGCGGAAGGCCTTCCAACCGCTTCGCAATGTCGACCGCCCCAAAGCGCTCGGCCAGGTAGCCGCAACGTGCGACCATCGTCGGGCCCTGAGCGACCGCCAGCTCGATAAGGCGCTCCTGATTCGACTTCCGCAGCGCTTCGCCTACCCAGTGCTCGGGGTTCCTTAAATCACCGGCCTCCGGCCACCACCAGACGACCTCGAGCGGAAGGCGCTCCACACTCGAGACAGGTAAACCGTCCTCTACTGTCGCCCCTCCGAGTCGAGCCGGCGTCGTTCTGATCACGTTGTAAACCGAACCGAGGCCTCTTGAGATGGTTTCTCTGCCAACCGCCACTTGGTCGGGCACCGGAAAGCGATCTGCCAACCCCCGCATGAAGGCTGCCGAGTGAAGGACAACCTGGACGGGCAGGTTTGGATCGCGCTTCAGGGCCGCCCGGAGCTCTGTCCAGCGGTCACCCGATGGGTGAGGTCCGGCCTCCGCCGGAAGGAATTCGTATGCGCCGCGCACCGGGAGTGCCCGAATCCATCCGTGCGCGCGCAGCCGCTCGACTAGCTTGCGGGTCTCGCGGGTGCGTGGTTGAAGACCCGCGGCCTTCGCGATTTCCTCCTGGTTTAGGAGGCGATTCTGCCCAGCCTCGAGTTCGGCAACCACAGCCGCGAGGGACTTTGGGATGGTTCGCTCTTGCATGCCTGATACTTCAACCCCCGTTTTGGGGGTTATGATATCACGACCGCAACTGGCTGGCCGCTTGCGGCCGGCTCGTACTACGCCGCTATGAGGATGCGCGAGCGAGTCGGCGGGCACGACGGCAGTAGGCGCCGTTGGTCGCTAGCCGCCTGAATCCTCCCGTCTCTGGGCAGGTCGCGCCAGCGAAAGGGCCCATGCGGGTCTCGGAGCAAACGAGATGGATGGTGAAGTCCCCGGTGGGGTCCCTACTTCGAGGGGCTCTTAACGACGACGGGTTCCCAGACGGCGGGAGACGAGGGTCTCCGCATTAGAAATGCCGCTTCGGGGAAGCGGTCGTAGGCTCGCGATCTCCACCGGCCCTCGCGGTCAGAGACGTCGCAACAGCTGCGAACTCCACCAACGCTGCCTGCAGGTCCTCCACGATCTCGGCCGCAATCACCTCGGGCGCCGGCAAGTTGTCCGTGTCCTCCAAGGACTCGTCGCGCAACCAGAAGATGTCCAGCGATGCCTTGTCGCGCGCGGCCAGCTCATCGTACGTGAACGACTTGAACTGGTCCGTCTCCGTTCGCGCGAACCGATCCTGAGCATGGAAGCACTTAACAAAGCCGGCCAGGTGCTCCGCTCGCATCGGGTTCTGCTTCATGGTGAAGTGCTGATTGGTCCGCAGGTCGTACACCCACAGCGTCTTCGTCCACGGCGTCTCCGATGCTGGCTTCTTATCGAAAAACAGCACGTTTGCTTTGACACCACCTGCGTAGAAGATTCCGGTGGGAAGTCGCAGGAGAGTGTGAACGTCACAGTTCGCGAGGAGCCGCCTCCGAACTGTCTCTCCGGCGCCGCCCTCGAACAGGACGTTGTCCGGTACGACGATGGCGGCTGTGCCATTGATGTCCAGCAATGTGTGGACGTGCTGGAGGAAGTTGAGTTGCTTGTTCGACGTCGTGGCCCAGAAGTCCTCACGAAGGTACGTCTGCTCCTCGCGGTCAGCCTCTCCGTCTGATGTGATTACCGTGAAGGAAGACTTTTTGCCAAAAGGAGGGTTCGTCAGCACCATCGAGTAACGCTCGCCCGGATCGGCGCGAAGCGAGTCGTCAACCCTGATCAGGCTGTCGCCCTCGGCATGGCCGATACCGTGAAGGAGCAGATTCATCGCGCAGATGCGCGCAGTCGCGTCGACGATCTCGTAGCCTCGTAGCGCTCCATCCCTGAGGCGTTTACGCTCCTCTAGATCCATCGTCGGGTTGTTGCGCGTGATGTAGTCAGCGGCAGCGAGGAAGAACCCGCCAGTCCCACAGGCGGGATCGCAAATCGTCGCGTCGACACCAGGCCGCATCACCTCGACGATGGCCTTTATCAGGACGCGCGGCGTGAAGTACTGGCCCGCCCCTCCTTTGACGTCCTCGGCGTTCTTGGCGAGCAGCCCCTCATATGCATCGCCCTTAACGTCTGCGTCGAGCGTCATCCACTGTTCGCGGTCGATCAGCTCGACCACGAGACGGCGTAGTTTAGCCGGATCCTGGATCTTGTTTTGTGCCTTGCGAAAAATTACGCCGAGGGTGCCGGTACTCTTGCTCAAGCCTTCGAGCACATGGCGATACTGGACCTCAAGGTCATCGCCATCCCGCTTGAGAATTGACGCCCAGTCAAGGCCGGCCGGGACGATCGCTGGACGATTGAAGGGTGGCTTGGCCTGCTCGTCAGCCATCTTGAGGAATAACAGGAACGTGAGTTGCTCTATGTAGTCCTGGTACGAGAGTCCGTCGTCACGGAGGACGTTGCAGTAGTTCCACAACCGCTGAACGAGACCGTTGCTGTCGCTCATGCGGTGACCCTAGTCCGAGGGCGGCGTGATCGGGTCGTCTGATGGCCGTTCGATGGAGCTCGCTTGGCTGCAAGACGTTCAAGGAGCCGGGCGGCTGGCTCATCGCTGTGGTCCTGCGGCACCAGCGAGCCCGAGAAGGCGGCGGTGAGAACGGTCGACCGCAATAGGTTACTCCGGCGCGTTTGAGCCTCGACGTTCTCCGCCGCAGCGCGAATGGCCGCAGTCCAAGCGGCCAGGACGTCCATGATCCTTTGCTGCTCGGCAGCCGGTGGAATCGGCACGGGAAACGATCTAAGCGTTGTGCGGTTGAGGGACGCGAGATTGGTCGTCTGTTTGCCCATGCGCTCAAACCACGATCTGCCAAACGCGTTGCCGTGGGTTGACAAAAATCTTGGATCAAGCTCATCTGTATAGAGCCGTGCGCGGAACACATGGTTTTGGTGTACGCAGTTGTCGATTTGCCCTTCCCATACCCATCCACGACCCAACTTGTCGCGATCACCGCCTTCGTTGAAGAGAACGTCTCCCGGAAGAAGCCGCAGGGCCTCGGCTTGCTGAGGCGGCACGCGGATCGTCGTCACATGCGTTAGATCGAGCCTTCCTCTCTGAACATTGGCGACGCGCAAGTAGGGCACCTCCACATTTCCCGGGGCGCGCTGCTTCTTTTGATCCTTCGTAACGCCTCCGGCCACGTCAGCTACCTCGTCCAAACTTGCCCATGCCCAGGCCGACGGCAGTTTGGGCAAGTTGGAAGTATCAGGTGCCAGAGCCGAAAAGGATGCACGTCCAGCCTCACGCATTGCCTTCTCTCGCAATACCCTCGCCCGTTTCATCAGTTCGCTCGCTGGCTCATCGTCATGATCCTGTGGAACCAGCAAACCGAGAGTTGCAGATCGTTCCACCGCGCGCAGCAAAGCATCTAGCCTGGCCCGCGCCGTAGCGAGTTCAGCAGCCCCAGCGTCAATCCGCGAGAACTCCTCCTCAACGGCCGCTACGATGCGCTCCTGTTCGGCAATCGGTGGCAGGGCCACCGAAGTGTCATTGAACGGCTTACGAGTAATGTGGACCATGCCGGATCCGTGCGTCTGTTGTTGAAGCCGGCTGAGCGTATGGTCAACAAGATACTTGTGAAACCGCTTGTTGATTCCGGAACGTACCTTGAAGATGTGTTGGTTGAGAACCGCCTCCTCACCCCGCCAGAAGAAAGCCCCCAACGTAGCCGACCAAGAGATAAGTAAGTCATCGGGCTTAACAATGTACTTATCTTCAATCGGCCCGTCGTATCTGTTGATCCCTGAAGACGAGCCGGTTAGGTTCTGAATTCGAATAATCGGTCGTCCCTTCGCCGACCAGTCGGTCGGCTTAAAGGCGCGGCCGTTGATGTAGTCACCCAACTGCCCCAACGTCGTCCTCGCCCAGCCGCGTGGCAGGTCGTTCATGCGGCCAGCGCTTGGCTCAACTCGGCCATGAGCGGCTCAAGCTGGTCGCCGAACACCTTGTGCGCTTTCCCCAGGCCGCCGGCCTGTAGGAACGGGTTGTAGTCAAACGCTTCTGAGCTGACCTCGAGCTCCGCCGCGATCAAGTCCTTCATCCAGGTCAGCCACTGTCGCTGCTCCAACGTAAACGGGCCACGCGTCTGCTCATGCATCGTCAACCACGCCTCGAACCGAGCGTTCACCGTCTCCCGGAACGGCACCAGCTCGTCATCCTGCTTCAGCGCAAAGCGGACCAGGGAAACTACGTCGGTCAGCATCCGCTGACCGGAGCCACGGACTTTAGAGTGATCCAGAGCGTCGTAGGCCTGCCATAGGCGCTCGGGCGTCCACCGCCGCGGGGGGCTGTACAAGGCAGTGGCCAACTCCTTGACCTGGAGATGCGTCAGACGCTCTTTGTAGGGGCGGCTGTACAGGACCTGGAGCGCCTGGATGTCATCGTGATGTTCGTCGATGAAGTCCCGGAACGACCGCACCAGTTCGTGCGCCTTCTCCTTGGCCTCTGTCGAGTATCCGGCGTCCATCAAGGTGTCCTTGGTGGTCTCGTCGATTGTTTGCTCATATGACCTGCGGGCGTCCACAATGGCATTGCGTAGTTCGGGATTTGTGGCCAGGGGCTCGAGGGCGCTCGCAATCATCGCCTGCGCCGCCTTCTTGACCTCCTGGTCGGTCGGATCGGTCCGTCCGGTGAAGCCTTGCGCTGCAGCAAGCTGCTCATCCGGATCGATAGCGGTGACAAGCTGGTGCGCAATAGCGGAGATGTCCAGCCCACCCGCAACCGCGCTGAGACGCTCGCGATCCTCTTTGGTCAGCTGACGGTCGAGCCGGCTCAGGCGCGCAGCCAGAGTGGAGGCGAGATCCGCATCGCACACGCCGATGCTCACTCGATGCATCAGCTTGTCGAGTGGCACGGTCGGCTCCCGATCGAGCGGCTGGGTTGTCTCGAGGAAACGCGTCTCCGTGACGCCGATGGCGTCGACCACGACGAACCGCTCCTTGCGCGCGGCGTCGGGAGTTACGCTGCGGAAGTCTGCTGCGTTCATGACGCGCACGCCTCGCCCGATCATCTGCTCGAAGTAGGTGCGACTCTTGACATCGCGCATGAACAGCAAACACTCGATTGGTTTGACGTCGGTGCCGGTGGCGATCATGTCGACCGTCACTACGATGCGCGGGTTCACATCCGTTCGAAACGCCTGCAGGATCGTCTCGGGGTCCTTAGCGGTCCGATAGGTGATCTTCTGGCAGAACTCGTTACCCTTGCCGAACTCGTCGCGCACGATATCGACGATGTCATCGGCGTGGGAGTCGTCCTTGGCAAAGATCAACGTTTTCGGGACGGTGGACCGCCCAGGAAAGATCTCGGTAAAGAGCCGATCCCGGAAGGCACGGACGATGGTCCGGATCTGGTCCTTCGCGACCACCTTGCGGTCCAGATCCGTCGCTTTGTAGGTGACGTCGTCGTCGAGGTCTTCCCAACGGACCTTGCGCGTCTGGCGATCTCGGAATCCGGCGGCAAGCCCTGCCTCAATCGTGCTGCCCTTCTCCGTCACCTCCGTGCGGATCCGGTACACGATGTATTCGACATTGACGCCGTCCACAACTGCCTTGTCGTGGGAGTACTCCATGACCAGGTTCTGGTTGAAGAAGCCAAACGCCTGCTTGTTCGGGGTTGCCGTCAGACCGACGATCGACGCGTCGAAATACTCCAGCACCTGCCGCCACACGCCAAAGATGGACCGATGACACTCGTCGACGATGATGATGTCGAAGGTGTCGATGGGAACGGCCGGGTTGTATGACACCTCGACCGGACGACTCGGAGCGTCTTCGAATGACGAATGCTCGTCAGCCTCCTCGTCCAGTTTTGCCTCTCCCCTCAAGATGGAGTACATCCGCTGGATCGTGGAGATGCACACGCGCGAGACCCCGTCGATATGGTTCGAGGTCAAGTGTTGGATGTTGTACAGCTCGGTGAACTTACGCCCATCCCCCGGTGTGTCGAACTTGTAGAACTCGGTTTTGGTCTGCTTCCCGAGGTTGCCGCGATCGACCAGGAACAGGATCCGTCCGACCTTGGCCTCTTTGATGAGTCGGTAGCAGAGGTTCGCGGCCGTGTAGGTCTTGCCAGATCCTGTGGCCATCTGGATCAGGGCCCGCGGTTTGCCAAGCTTCATCGACTCTTCGGTGTTCTCGATCGCCTCGGGCTGAACACCCCACAGCCGAGTACGGTCCACAGGCGACATCACCTGCAGGCGCGCTCGCGGAGTTGGATGATCCGGGTCCTCGATCATGTCGTCGATCCACCGGCCCAGAGTCTCCGGACGATGGAAGTAGCCGTCGAACAACGGGCGGCTCCGGAAGTCGGGGTCCTTGATGTTGGTGAACCGTGTGACCTTGCCGGTTGATTCGTATCGAAAGGGCAGGGGCATGACCGGGGGCACGACCCCGTTTGGCAGGCCATCGCCGTACTTGGCAGTTTGCAGTTCGACCTCGGTGAGTGTCGTCCCTTCCGGTTTGGCCTCGATGGCCCCGACCGGCTTTCGGTCGAGAAAGAGGAGATAGTCAGCCCGACCGTGGGGCGACCGCAGCACAAACTCACGTACCGCCACACCGCGGCCAGCACCGAGATTCATTGCCTTGTAAGGCTGAACGAGCCACCCCGAGGCGGCAAGCTTCTGGTCGATCTCGACCCTAGCACGATCCTCGGCGGAAAGATAAGGGTCGCCGTCTGCCTTCTCCGCCACAGCCACAAGCCTAGCGACCAGCAAGCCAGCTTCGTTACTACGTGCTACGGCGTCGACCTCGCCCTCCCGCGGGACCGGTTCGCGTCAAGATGGCGGGTTGGTTCACGTCTAGCCCCAGAACCCTTGAACAAACAACCTTCGGGCTCACGCCGCGATTACATGGCGGCTCACCCCCGCAGGAACGCCTTCGGCCGCAAGCTTCCTGGCCTCCCTCCAAATCGCCGAGGCCTCGAGTCCAAGCAGATCAGCCAGGTAGCGTGCCCACGCGCTTGCGAGGAACAGGGCAGCCTGCCCTGCGTAGACTGCTCGACGCGTTCGCCTCACCGGTCCCGGGCCATCGTGGCCGAAGGCGAGCCCGAGATAGTCAGCCACCGCTAGCCGGAAAACGGCCAAGATCAGATCCCGCGCTCCCTCGATCCGCGGGTCCATGCTTAGCTCGCCTCCAACAAGCCAGGCAACTCCGGCGGCACCATCGCTTGGCTCAACGCGCGTCCGATCTTCCACGCGGTCCGGGGACGCACAGCTTGCCCGCGAAGCAGCGCTGCAACGGTTGGACGGGAAACCTTTGCCTGCCGCGCGAGTTCCGACAGGCTCCAGCCTCGAGCCACGCAGGCCGCCTTCAGGCGATCGGGGTCGATCAGCACGACGAGGTCACTCCGATCGGGGGTCAGAGTTTGGCCCCCGTCGACCACCGCGGGAAGGCGACTCATGCTCCCTGTCCCCCACCAGGACGGCGCTCCCACCAGCGCGGCTTCCCAATGCAGTCCTCGACGCGCCGCGAAGATCGTGGTCTGCCGGCCATGAAGGGGAGGGCGATCCGCGGGGTCGAGCGCTCGACCCCTCGCCAAACGTTGCCCAGCGGTCCGGATGCGCCAAGGCGGGCGGTCGTTGTCGTCCACAGCCGGCAGCACTCCCGACCCCTGGGCAGCACGCTGAAGGCGACGCGGGCGACCTGCTCCTCTCGCTGGTCGTTGGGCGCCACCACGAGAACCTGGTTCTGCGAGGCACCCGGCCGGTCGACGAAGTACGCGACGTAGACTCCGAGCTTGAGCCGAAGGCGTTTGGCCAGCTCACTGCCACGATCCCACTCAAGGTGGAGCAGGACCTCCCGATCGCCGGTCAGGAATCTGCCCCACCCGTCGGCGATCGGGCCACGCTCCTCCTCCTCGGCGTAGCCGCGACGCACGCCCTGCTCCCCGACCCAGTGGTAGAGGCCCTGGTCCGGCAGCTGTCGGGATGCCATAGCCAGGTCGACGAAGAATTGACTCGCTTGCAGGTCGTGGACGAGGTGGTAGTGGCGGGTCAGGGCATGATCGGCCCGCTGGACGTAAGCCAGTGGATCGTCATCGCGGGACTCCGCGAGGGCCCTGGCCCCGTTTGGCGAAAGGAAGTAGATCGACGCACGACGAACGAACCCGGGTCGCATGGTCACTCGCCAGGTTCTGACGAGTCCCTGGCGGACGAGCCATTCGAGTCGGTACTGGCAGCTCCGTGGACCGGCGAAGAAAAGGGCCTGGAGCTGATGACGGTCGAGATACCGGTACTGGTCCAGGGCAACCAGAATCGCCAGGTCTCGAGGCGTGAGTGGTCTGCGATCACGCTTCGCCAGACGAGTGGCGAATAGCCGGAGCTCAAGAAGGCCGGTGATTTGACGTGAGTAGGACGATTGAGAAGACAGTCCCGGCGGAGAAGTCGGCACTTTCAAATCAGAAGAGGGGTTCACCTCGACAAATGAAGTGGTGCGCGAAGGGGCCGCGAACTTCGCTTGCGAAGCGCCGCGCGAAGGCGACGTCGAGGCGTTCATGCCACCTCCTTGAAGCCGCCGCGGACTCCAACTGACACCAGACGGGCCTCGATCTCGGACTCGACCGCCTCTCGTGACCGGCCATAGATGGCGAGGCTTCCTCTGGCGAGTGCGGCGGCATTGAGCTCGCCCAGGCCCGCCGGCGGAGCCTCCGTGATCCCGGTGAAGGGCGCTTCGGTCCGGCCATCGACGCAGAGCCTCACTGCAACCTGGAAGCGTTCCAGCGAGAGAAGTTGGTGGTCGGTCAGCGGATTGAATTGCCGCGCCAGGCGGCGGGCGTCGTCCTGTCCGCACTGGAACACCACGCGAGTGCGGGCGTTGCTGTCGAGTGCTTCCTGGGTCGAGTCCCGCAGTTGCCCTAGATGCTGGTTGGCCAGAGTCAGGTTAAGGCGATAGGCGCGCGACTCAGCAAGGATCTCGTCCAGTGACTGCGGAAGGTGGAGGTAGTTATGGAACTCGTCGAGGTAGAGATTGAAGTCGGGCCGATCCAGCCTCGGACGGTTCGCCCGAGCCAGGGCTGCCTGCCACAAGCGGCTGACGATGAAGGAGCCGAGGAGCTGGCTGGTGTCCTCACCGAGCAACCCCTTGGACAGGGACACCAGGAGGATGCAGTTGTTATCGATGATCCGCTGGAAATCAATGGTCGAGGTGCTCTGGCCAAGGATGTTGCGCAGGGTCGGGCGGAGCAGGAAGCTACGGAGCTTGTTCAGGACCGGACCGACCACCTGCAGCTGCTGCCCTGGAGCCATCTGCTCGTATTCCGCCCAAAAGAGTTTGAGGCCCGCCGGGTCGTCCAGCTCCGCGGTAAGTTGCGCGCGGGCCGTTCGGTTCAGTAACAACAGCGGCACCTCGCACAGCGTTGCCTTGGGGTCCCGCATCAGCGTCAGCAGCGCCGCACGAAGCACGTCATCGGTTCGCGGACCCCAGAACCGCTCGTAGGTTTTCTTGAAGATGGTCACGATGCCGTCGCAGACAACCTCACGCTGATTGGGGTCGGGACAGGTGAGAACGTTCAGGCCGACGGGTTGCTCGCGCTGCGAGGGATCGATCAGCACAACCCGGTCGCGATGGTGGCTTGGGATCCGCTCCAACAGGTCGGTAATCAAGTCACCCTTCGGATCGAGGACGCCAACTCCGATCCCGGCCTCGATGTCCTGGAGCGCCAGGTTGAGGAGCAGCGTGCTTTTGCCGCTACCGGTCGGTCCGAGGACATGCATGTGGTGTCGGCGGTCCGCCTGGGCGATTCGAGCGGGTTCCCCGGTCGAGCCCTCCAAGCGGCAAAGGATGCTGCCATTCGCAGACAGCGGCCGATCTGGACCAAGCCGGATACGGGCCGCATCCATAGGAACTGTGGAAATCGGCAGGTGGAAGAGTTGGGCTAGCTCTTCGGCAACAAGGTGCAGGCGGCCACCTGGCGCACCGTGTCCAGCAACCGCGCGGTCGAACCCAGCGGCCAACCGGACACGCTTGGGCCGAAGGCCGTTTTCTCCATCCAATGCGCGACAGGCCGAGGCGACAGCGTGGACCGCGTACTTTGCTTCACCAGCGGTTTCCGCCCAGGCGCAGAGCCGGATCTCCGCCAGCCAGGCGGGACTTGTGGCCTTGCCCGTGGGCGGCAGGGGAAAGGCGGCTCGCGCTTTCGGAATAGGAGGCGGCGCCGCGCTGGTCGGCCTTGGGAGCACCAGCTCCACAAAGAAATCGAGCACTCCGAAGGCGACGTCGGCGAGAAATCCTCGATTGGGTTGCTCTCCGGCGAGTTGCCGGAGTCGTCGGTCCGCTAACCCCTCCCAACCCACATCGGGCTGTAGGGCGATCTGAATCAGACCCTCGGGCGCTTCGGCTAGCGCCGCGGCAATCGCGGCCAGCGCGCCGCGGTCATCCTGAGCCAAGGGGTAGAGCGATTCACGCCAGAGCGTCATCCTCGATCGGCCGGCAGGAAGCTGCGGAGCGGTCGGGGTTGGCTCGGGGATTAGCTCCGCGTTCGGCAAAGCGGTCTTGAGAGCCGTCCGGATCAACCACTCGAGCTCGCGCGGATACCAGCAACGGGCCGTCAGGCGTCCCGCCCGGCTGCGGTACTCAATGCCGATCCAGGGCTGGCCGAAGAGCAGGCGCTTCCAGGCGGGCGCGGCCATGCCGTACAGCGCGCGATAGAAACGGAGCCAGGCTGTCGGATCGTACCGGGTCTCAGCGCCGGGAACGATCCGGAGGGCGGCCCATCTGAACGGCCGGAGCCGGCGACGCACGTGTGGCCCGGCAACCTTCGCGAGAACGAAGAGGATGGCGGCCAGGACTGCGAGCTTCAGCGTAGGAACGAAGGCTCGGACGAGGAAGGTCTGGACGTGTCCCAGGAAGCTATTGACGCCCGTGACCCACCGTTGAAGGCGTTCAACAGTGGGGTCGGTGTCGGGCGCCATGGCAACGGCGGAGGCGAGCGGAAATCCAAGCGCGCGCGGCAAGGCGGAGGGTGTCTTTGACGAGCTTTTGGTTTTCATGGCGCCCACACTACTCACGGACCGTCCGCTGACCGTCCGTTGGGAGGTCGGCGGTTGAATACAAGTCGGGGACCCGACCGTCCGTCGACCGTCCGTTGACCGTCCGTTGGCGCATTTTCGGGTCGGACGCCCCGGAAAACCGGGTTTGGAGGCGGTTTTCGGTTCTGAGGAGCGGCTTCATGCGGCGTCCGGGTAAGGCCTGCCAGGTGACTGGCTGCATGGCGAGCCGGGCCGGTGGGCGGACAGTCGGCGGTCGGTATTTGGGGGGCTGCATTTGTCATGGCGGCCACGCTACGGGTCGGCCGTGCGCTGGGCGTGCGGTAACATGCGTCCGCTAAGCCGGGCCGAACTCGGCCGCCGTGCGGTGCGCGTGCGAATTTATGCGCAAGCGTGCGATTTTGCCGCCAGACGGCTGAGAGGCGGCCTGGCGACCGAGTTTCCGGGGCCCTCACTGCCGCCTCCGCCACCTGATGACCGCCGGGACGGACTACCGCTCGGCTGCCCGGAACCGGCCGATAGACTGTAGGCGCTTACCCTGCCGCAGGAGGAGGTTGCCGATGGGTCGCCGCGGCAAAGCGCCCAGCCCCGTGGGGCGGCGCCCGCCAGCCCGAGGCGGGCCGTGGCTCGGGATCAGGGTGACCCTAGTTTCGGGACTCGACTTTCACCCCGATCATCCACCTGGTCGCCGACTGCTGGTCTCGCCCGACCACACCCTCGCGGAGTTCGCCGAAGCTATCGATGTCGCCTTCGCCAGGTGGGACCACTCCCACCTGCACCTCTTCGATTTCGGCGACGCCGGCACCTACATGCCCGGCGGTGATGAGGACGATGAGTCAGTCGGTGACAGCGAGCGTACACCCTGGCGCTCGCTCAAATTCAGGCCGGGTGTCCGGTTCGCCTACATCTACGACCTGGGCGACGAATGGCGCCACGATTGTGAGGTCGAGGTTGTGGATTTGGACCCCGGGGAAGCCTACGGGATGGTTCCGGACAAGCCTGTCCCGTTCTCGGGCTGGGGCGTCATCCCAGATCAGTACGGCCGACTAACCGATGATGTTGCGGAGTAGTCGAGCGCGATGGCGGCGTCGCCGGGAGCTGACGGCATCCGGGCACTGTGAGGGTCGTCCCGGTTAAGCTCGCCATCCTGCTTCACAACGGCCTGTTCAGCCCACCCGGAAGAAAGGGAATCTACTGGCTCCGCTTGTACCGTAGGCCAGATAGCCGCCATGCCGCAGTTGTGACAGAAGTGCCGGGCAATCCAGGGATGTCGGTCACCAACGCTTCATCCTTCCTTCCGATGGAGGTGGCCGAGACCTTGGCAATCGACGAGCGCACGCTGGACGTCTTTATCGTCTGGCCGCGCCGCAAGCATCCAAAGCAGGCCTCCGAGGCGGCGGATTATTCGCTAGCTCCCGGGCCCTCGAATCCCGAATGGCGGCGGACCAGCAGGAGGGCAATCGAAGCATTAGTAGGCCCACTACCCGAGCTGCCGCCACATGATGCGCTCTTCGATGCTGTTCTGGCTCGTGGTGGTCGCAGCCACGAGTGGGACCGGCCAATCTTCGAGGCTGTGCCCGTCACCGGCTTGCCTCCCTTTCATGCCGCCTACCAATGTGCGCACCGCGCCCGGTTCGAGTCGATGATCTCTGGCAGCAAGCGACGGACTATCGAAGAGTCGCTAGCTGCGGGACGGTGCTTCATTGCAAGCCTCACCGCGGCCGATCGGAAAGCCTGCGGTTACCACCAGGGCAACTGGGCCGCCGTGGCGGATGCCAGCGCCGCTATCGTCGCCAGCGTAGATGGGCGAGATCCAGCTGCTTACTTAGCGGCTGCTGAGGCGGTGCGACTACCAAACCGCGACAAGATCTGGCTCCTGTCTCTGTTTTACGATCCAATCGTTTTAAGCACGGATGGCGAAGGGTACACGAACGGTCAACACCGTGGGTGTGCATTGCGGTTCTCGGGCGCTGAGAGGGCGGCGGTAGTGGTCGACTTTGAGGCTATCGTCGATGACTTCGCAGACTGGACATATCTCGGGGACGGGTGACCAACCGCAGGGGGTGCCTGACCTATGGGAAGCTAAAGTCGGACATGACCGATTCCTCGTTCCTGAGGTTCTTGCTCTCAAACGGCGCCAACACGTACGTAGGTTTCGGCGGGTCCACGAGCTCGAAGAGGTTCTTCTTGTCGAAACGTTCGAGCCGCAGGTGAGATGCGAGCCTCGCAGCCTTAGCCTCCTCTTCAGTGCGAGCGTAATAGAGGATCGAAACCTGTTTTGGAGCAGAGCGCCTAGACCGTATCCGTGCTAGTTCCTGGGCTACGGCTTGATAGTTACTCCTGGGGCTAATGACGGCCATACTCGCCGCCTGCGGGAAATCTAGGCCCCGCCCACCGAGCTCGCGTGTGAGAACCAATACTGCTTTCTGTTTAGGCTCCTGTTCCCTGAACCACCCAATAGCCTCGGCAATGGCTGCTCGACTCATCGAGCCTTCAGCGGCCCGAGCCTCTAGCCCTGTTCCTATCACGCGCTCGACGATTGAGTGACAGACATCACGAAATCGAGTCATCACGACGACGGGTCGACTTTGTAGGGACGTTATCAGCGCCTTCAGCTTGGTGTCGTTAGTTCCAAAAGACTCAAAGAGTCTAAGTCGCTCAAAAGATAACGAGAGAATCCTCAAGGCCATCGGTTCCCCGGCCCGTGCTAACTCCTTCAGTTGTTTCCAGCCGACCGCTCCGTGTGTCGCGGCGAGGGTGCCGTACGCCTTACTCAACTGTTGACGAATATCATCGTCCTGTAGGGCCATACCTTCGTCCTCAACAGGCACGAAGCGCACCCTGGTCATGGGTAACCAGGCATCAGGGACCGCAGGGTGCGCCAGGTAAAACCCTTCGGACCGCCACTTGCTCTCTTGGGCGTTCGTAAGGCCGGTGCCAGTCAGTCCTAGAACTGGCAGCTTGGCTCTCAAACAAATTTCGACGGCGGGCCAGGTATCTCGCCTCTCATCTTGATCTTCGACGGTTACGTAGGTATCGATCTCATCGAAGATTGCACAATCGAACCTGCCCAGCTGAAGAGCAGTCTCAATCATCGAGAGGCGCCGAACCAGGGCGACCGGCGTCGTTAATACCAGACCATTTGATTGCAGCGCCGTTCGCCAAATGGCGACAGATGCATCGGGATGCAGAACGTGAACTGGGATGATGCCCTGGGCGGGCAGCCAAGTGGCATCGTTCGAGTGTTGAGCGAGCAGAGCCCTGCTTGGGACGATAAGGAGGACGCGCGGAAACCGATTCTTGAGGGCTGCCGCGAGCAGCGCAATGGTTAGATGCGCCACAAGCGTTTTGCCTGTCCCGGTCGGAGCAACTACCAACAGACATTCCTTACGAGCTATGGCCTTCTGGCAGGCAGCGGCTAGCTCGATCTGAAATTCAAGCCGCTTGAGTCCCAGGGATCGAACTAGACGCGCAAGCCCATGGTTAGGCGGTTTCAAGGCCGTGGAGCTTTCGGATGGAGTAGAAGGCGATAGCACCCAGGAACAATCCCGCTACACCTATGGCGACCCAAGGCACCAGCAGGACCCAGGAGACGGTAGCGCCAAGGAAACTTCCGCCCCAGGAGGCGATGACAGAAGCGTTGACCAATATGGCGGGACTGTTGAGCAAAAGCGCACCGCGCTTAACCCGACCGGCCGCGACCCTGGACTCCGATGCCCCAGCAGTGTTGGGAGCTGCCTTAGCCGACTCTTCCGCTAGACGGGACGCCTCCCCAAAGAACTGCAGGGCTACGGCCGCCTGGAGTGCCGTTGTAATCGCGGCCACGGAAGCCATGGCGGCGTAGAGCTCGGGTACTGTTGTCACTGCTTCTCAGCCGACTTAGCCTTCAGCCAATCGAGAATGTAATCCCACATCTTCGTTGTGGTCCAGACTGCAGTGCCATATCTCTGAGAAGAAAACGCGGGGAACTCAGCAAGAGCGTAGGGCTTGCCTTTTCCTCGCTTGGCGGTGTCCTGCATGATTGCGTTAGCCGCTTCGTCGACACAATCCGCGACGGTCTTGTCCAGCCACAGTTGCTTGCGCGTATTCTGCTCGGTGGTCTGGCCCAAATCACTCTGGACCCGATCCAATGCATGACGATACTGCAGTTGACGAAGCGCCCGAGCCTCTCCGTACCTCATCCGTCCGAGCATGCTGCGCGCTCGGCTTTCAGGAATGCCAAGGTCATCCACCAGCTTGTCCAGGGTTGGGGGCTCATTTCGGATGTCGAGAAAAATCTCGAGGACTCTAGACGTATCGCTCTCGGAAACTGAGTTGAAACGTCGCCGGCCGACAATCCACCCCACAAGTTCAGCCATCGCCAGATTGCCGAGCTTTGCGAACCGGTCACCGAAATGGTCCGCGCCACCAAGAGCCTTCTCGAGGGCAGCCCGTTCTGCCGCCGATAGGGCAAGCTTGTCGATGGACCCGGCCAAATCCGGTGGCAACTTTTCCTTACCCATCGCCCCCATGAATCGCTGCACGCGCCTTAGGACCTGCGAGTCCGAGCGTCCTCGACGCGATGTTGTCACACTTGCGGTGCTTAGGTCAACGCCCCTGGCAGATCTTCGCCCCGACTCCGAGCGACCTTTATCGAAGTGCAGAGCGACCCAGCCCGGGCCAACCTTCGGCAGCCAGACGTGCCTCGACGTATGGGAATTGGCTGTACGCGCAGATCACCCGTCACTGACTCTTGGTCATTCTTTGAGGTCAGAACGGCGAGCGAAGGTCGAAGTCCCGGTAGAGGTCGCCCTTGTCCAGGTGGACGTAGCGCATCACCATCACGTACGTGGTGTGGCCGAGGATGCGGCGCAGTCGCTCGATCTCGCCGCCGTTTCGCAAGTATTCCGTCGCGAAGGTATGGCGGAACTTGTGGGCGTGGACCCGGAAGCCAATCCGTCGGCGAGTCCGCTGGAAAAGGTCAGAGACGCACTCGACGTCGACCGGCCGGCCGTCGCGGAGCAACAGGAGGTTCGGACTGGCACTGTCGGGCCGCATTCGGTTGACGTAACGCAGGAGCTCACGACGCAGCCGGCGGCTCACAGGGACGCGGCGGAACTTCGCACCCTTCCCGCGGCGGATCTTGAGGAACATAGCCTCCCCGTCCTCCTCCACGTCCTCCAGCTCCAGGGCGCAGAGCTCGCCAAGCCGCATGCCAGTGCCGAGTAGGATCTGGACGGCCAGGGCGGACCATCCGGAAGGCACTGCTTGGAGAACAGTCTCGAGCTGCGCGTTTGAGTAGGTCTCCATTTCCTTGACGGCGACTCTTGGTGCGCGAACTCGGAGCAGTGCCGAGTCGACTCGGTAGCCTTCGCGGACCGCCCAGTTGGCGAACGCCTTGATCGTCTGGAACGCGCCGTGCACGGTGTTCTCGGCCAGGCCGCGCGCCTGGATGGCAGCGAGGTAGCCCTTCAGTTCCGCGGCCGTGAGCTGATCGAGGCTCCTCGCCAGGCGCTCCTGGAAGTAGCCATGCATGTGCTTCCGGTACCAGTCGATGGTCTGCGGGCTGCGGCCGAGCACCTGAAGGTCCAGTAGCCATTCGCGCACCAGCGGCTCAAGCCTGGCCTCCGCACGACCGTCGGCGGCGGGCATCACGAGGGCGCGTGCCGGCTCTGGCTCGGGATCCTCAGCGATAGCAAGCGGACGGAGCAACCTCTCCGGCACGGCGCGAGGTCTCCCGGGCAGGCCGCGGTCTCTGCCGACCCGCAAAAACCCAAGCGGTTTCTCCAGTGGTCTGGCGGTCTTCGGCACCCCAGTGGTTTGCGAAAAACCCAGTGGTTTTGGACTTTTTTCCGACACCTTCACCTCTCCTTTTCGGCTGCCTGGCGCCTGCTTAGCAGCGCCCAGAAAACGCCGAAAACCGGCCCTTCAGCCGGTTTTCGTATTCAGCCTATCGCGAGCGGCGCCTTCGAAAAAGCGCGCTGGCGGAGGGAGAGGGATTCGAACCCCCGAAGGCTTGCACCTTAGTGGTTTTCAAGACCACCGCCATCGACCACTCGGCCATCCCTCCGGCGACCAGCAAATGATACGGTCAAGATCCTTTCTTGGC
>JALZAV010000095.1 GCA_030948145.1 Candidatus Dormiibacterota bacterium | reverse complement strand
AGGAAGACCGAGCCTTTCGCTCGAGCCAGGCCGAGCATATTGTGGGTTCCCAACGTGCCGACCTTCAGGGTCGCGATCGGATGCTCGGCATAGTCGACAGGCGAGGCGGGCGAGGCGAAATGGAGGATGGCGTCGACGGTGCCGCTCAGGTAGAGCGGCTCCGACACATTGTGTTGAACCTGCTGGAAGCGGGCCTCCCCCCTCAGGTTCTTGAGATTCTCCTCCGCGCCGGTCACGAGGTTGTCGACGGAGACAACCTCCCACCCGTCGGCGAGGAGCCGCTCACATAAGTGCGAGCCGAGAAATCCCGCGCCGCCCGTGACGACGGCGCGGCCGGGACTTTTCAGGAGCGGCCGACTCCGCGATAGACGAAGCCGAGCTCGCGCATCACTTTCGGGTCGTAGATGTTGCGGCCGTCGACGATGACCGGGCGGCGCATCAGCCGCTTGACCTTGTCGAGGTCGAGGTGGTAGAACTCATCCCACTCGGTCACGACCAGCAGGGCGTCAGCCCCCGTCGCCACGCTGTAGGGATCCTCGCAGTATTGAATGGCGCTCATCTGGGCGCGCATCACCGGCATCGCCTTCGGGTCGTAGGCACGGATCTCGGCCCCTTTCTGCAGCAGGCTCTCGATGACGTCGATCGAGGGCGCCTCGCGGACGTCGTCCGTATTTGGTTTATAGGAGAGGCCGAGAAGGCCGATCACCTGGCCCCGCAGACCGCCGAGCACCTCGCGGAGCTTCTCTACGACCAGGGTGCGCTGGTCCAAATTGATCTCCATCACGGCGTCGAGCAGTTCGGGGTGGTATCCCATCGTTTCCGCCATTCGCGCCAGCGCCTTGACATCCTTCGGGAAACAGGAACCGCCGTAGCCGATGCCGGCATCGAGAAAGAGCGGGCCGATCCGCCGATCCAAGCCCATCCCTTCGGAAACGACCTTGACGTCGGCGTCCACCCGCTCGCAGATCCGCGCGATCTCGTTGATGAAGGAGATCCGCGTGGCGAGGAATGCGTTCGAGGCGTACTTGATCATCTCGGCGGTATGCAGGTCGGTGATCAGAATCCGGGTGTCGAGCTTGTGATAAAGGCCCGCCACCTCGCGTGCGGCCGGCTCGTGATGAGATCCGAAGACCAGGCGGTCGGGGTGCATGAAGTCGTGGATCGCGCTCCCTTCGCGGAGAAACTCCGGATTGGACACGACGAAGAATGGGATCTCCTCCTGGAGGTTCTCGCCGACAATCCGCGCGACGATGTTGCCGGTGCCGATCGGGACGGTGCTCTTGTTGACGATCGTCACCGTCCGTTTCATCGCCGCCGCGATCCCCTTGGCCGCCTGCTTGACGTAAACAAGGTCGGCCTCGCCGCGTCGGCCGGGTGGGGTGCCGACCGCGATGAAGACGAAGTCCGCCTCGGGGATGCCGACCCCGTAATCACTGGTGAAGCGGAGCCGGCCGGTTTTCAGCGTGCGCTCCATCAAGTCGGCCAGCCCGGGTTCGAAAATGGTCGCTTCCCCACGCTGCAGCCTGGCGACCTTGGCCTCGTCGATGTCCACCCCGGTAACGCTGTGTCCAAGATCCGCCAGGCAGACGGCGGTGGTCAGCCCGACATAGCCGGTCCCGATCACGGTGATGCTAGACATGGCGCCTCAGAGTGTACCTATAATCTGTCGCAAGCCAAGGGGCGAAATGCCAGGTATATCAAGGCGCCGTCCAACCGATCACACACCCGTCCTCCTGATGGCGGCGCTGCTGGCGACTTTGCTGATTGGGATCAGGCCGAGCCTCCCGGCGAGTGCGGCTCCGAGCACGGGCGGCGTCATGTTGGATGGTTGGGGCGGACTGCATCCGTTCGGGGGATTCGCGATGACGACCTATCCCGCCCCGTACTGGAATGGCTGGGATATCGCGCGGGCCGTCGCCGTCCGGGACGACGGGTCCGGTGGGTGGGTCCTGGACGGGTGGGGCGGACTCCACGCCATCGGTGGCGCCCCGGCAATCGTGTCGCCCGGCTACTGGCCGAACTTCGACATCGCGCGCGCCTTCGTTGTCACCTCACGCGACGGCAATGGCATTCAGGATGGGAGGCAGGGCTACCTGCTCGACGGCTACGGGGGCGTCCATGCGTGGGGCGGGGCGCCGGCACTGGCAGGGGCTCCCTATACAGCTGGTCAGGACCTGGCCCGCGGACTCGAGATTCACTACTCGGCGCTCGGCGTGCCTGACGGCGGCTGGACGATGGACCGTCGCGGCCGAACCACAGCCTTCGGGGCGGCTCCCGTGTTGCCCGCGACCGGGCTCCCGCCGGCGCCGATTTTCCAGAAACTGCATGGCACCGCGACCGGCGGATACGTGGTGCCGAAATTCGGCGTCATCACGACCTACGGTAATGGCGTCGCACCCTATTGGAATGGGTACAGCGACTTTGGGGCAACGGAGATCCTCCGTGACATCGTCCTTGTGCATCCCACCAACCCGAGCCCGAGCGCCCAGCCGGTGAGCGCTTCGGCGATGGCGACCTACCAGTCCTGGCTGCACCCACGCGGTGGTGTGATGCTCGACGGATGGGGCGGACTGCATCCCTTCGGCGGGATGCCGCTCAACCAGAGTCCGGCGCCCTATTGGCCCAACTGGGACGTTGCCCGGTCCGCGGTCATCCGACCGGATGGGACCGGGGGATGGATCCTCGACGCGTGGGGCGGGATCCATGCCTTTGGGGAGGCGCCCGCGATCCGGCAGCCGGGCTACTGGCCGAACTGGTACATCGCGCGCGCCATGGTGGTGACCTCCCGGGATACGGATGGGATACCGGATGGCCGCCAGGGTTATGTCCTCGACGGCTGGGGCGGCCTCCATCCCTGGGGAGGCGCGCCCGCCTTGAGCGGCGCGCCCTATACGCCTTACCAGGACATCGCCAGGGGCCTGGACATCCATCTCAACCAGGCGGGGACGCCGGACGGGGGATGGTCGATGGACCGCTTTGGCCGGGTCACTGCATTCGGGGCCGCACCGCCGCTGGCAGTGACCGGGCAGCCCGGGTCGCCTGTTATGCAGCACCTCCACGTCGTGCCTGGCGGGGCCTACGAGGTTTCGAAGTGGGGGGCGGTCACAACCACCGGGTCAGTAGCGCCCTACTGGGCCGGCTATGCCGACTGGGGGTCGTGGGACATCATGCGGGACCTGGTCCTCGTCGACCCCGCGAACCCTTCGCCGACTCCCCAGCCGGTCAGTGGCGCTGCGGCCAGGCGCCTATCGGGGGCCGTCAATCTGCAAAACATGATCAGCGACCCCTTGATCGCGCAGTCGCGCAACCTCGATTGCGAATCGGCCGCCTTGCGAATGGCGCTCTTCGTCCCTGGCACGAACGCGTCCGAGGACTGGATCCTGGCGCAGATGGGGGCGGACCTGCGCCGGGCCGTCGTCGACCAATTCGGCGACGTCCTTCGCTGGGGCGACCCGTATCAAACTTTTGTTGGCGACGTGAACGGCCTTGACTACAACGCGACCGGCTACGGGGTCTACTATCCGCCGATCATGAATGCGGCCGGCCGAGCGGGCCGCTCGACCCTGGGGGGCGAAGGCTGGAATCCGCACGACCTTTACCTGGAGGTCGCGGCCGGGAACCCCGTCGTTGTCTGGGTGCCGGTCTTTGGCTACTGGGGCAGCGCGACGATGCGGACCTGGACCGCCTGGGACGGGCGTCAGATTCGCTACACGCTGGTCGAGCACGCCATGACGATGATCGGCGTAGATGCGTCGACCGGGACCATCACGCTGAACGACCCGAACCGCGGCTACGTGCGCACGGTGTCGACGGCAGCCTTCGAAGCCGCCTTCGCGAAGTTCAACAACATGGCCGTCGTGGTCTATTGATGCTGGGCCGGGTTTCGGGGCTGGTCGCGGTGGGCTCGGTCCTGCTGGCCGGCTGTACGAACACGCCCGGTGTCAGTCTCGCGACGCCCACGGCCTCGCCGACGCCTGCACGCCCCGCGATTATTGTCGCGGCAACCCCCAGCCCCTCGCCCGAGGCAAAGGCGCTGGTGGTGGAACACGTCGGCGCATCGGCCTCGCCCACCGGGTTCTTCGCCTTTGCCCTCCTGTCCAACCCGTCGACGCAGGCCGCGGCCGACGTCAAGATCGACATCACCTCCGTCGATTCGTCCGGCCGGGTGCTCGCTCGCGGATCGGGGACCATCCGGCAGATCGACCCCGGCCACAAGCAGGCGCTTGCGGTCCGGATCGCCATGACCAGGATTCTCCCCACCGCCTTTCGCGGCACCGTCTCCGGCAATCGGTGGCTGGAGGCCGGCAACGCCGCCGACCCGACCGAGGTGATGAGCGCGGTCTTTGTCCAGGATCCGCGGACCCCGAGCGTGCGGGTGCGGATCGCAAACCACGCGAGCCAGCCCGAACGGGCGGCGATCACCGCCATCTGCTTCGATGACAGCGGCCAGCTCCGCGGTGGGGGCACGACGTCGGCCCATCTGCCCGCCTCGGCTGGCGGGCAGGATGCCTGGGTCGCGGTCTCGATCCCGGTGGTGCCAGCCAGCTGCGAGGCCTACGCGCTGGCCAAATAGGCCGATTGCGCCCTTGGCCTGGTGGCCCCGAGAGCAGTATAAGTAATACTGGCGATGTAACGAGTAGGCCACTCTTGAATGGGCGCTAGTCGGATACTCCATGTGACGTCTCGTCGGGCGACAGGGCTGGTGCTGGCAGCCATCGCCGGCGTTGTCCTGTCGATCATCGCCGGAGGGACCGTCAGCTCGCGGGCGGCGTCAACGGACTGGCCCAAGATGCGTTTCGATCCGGGAAATACGAGTTACAACCCCAACGAAACTGCGATCTCCGCGGCGACGGTTTCCAGCCTGCAGCAAGCGTGGTCGCTGAACCAGCATTTCGCGATCTATGACTCGCCCGTGATCGCCGGCGGCGTCCTGTACCTCGGGTGCAAGTACCAGGTCCAGCCGCCGATCCCAGAGTTGTGCGCAGTGGACACCACGACCGGGACCGTGAGCTGGCACAGCGGCGCCTTGGGGACAAGCTTCGACATTTCAACGGCGGCCTATGACAACGGTCGCGTCATGGCAGGCGCCCAGCAAAACGCTTACTTTGTCGCCTTTGACACGACAACGCATCAACCGGTGTGGAGTCAACCGGCACTAAACGGCTCTTACATCTACGAAGGCGCAACGGTCGCGAACGGGGTCGTCTACTACACCGCCGACAACGGATACCTGTACGCGGTGGAGGTCGCGACCGGGACCAAGAAATGGGCCGCCTTGTACGGGGACGACCGGGGAACCCCGGCTTATGCGGATGGTGTCGTGTACGTCGATGGATTTCAACGGATCAACGGCAGCCCGAACGCACAGTTGACGGCGTTCGACGCCGTTACCGGCAACCTTCTCTGGCATGCGACGCCCCAGCTTGGCTATGCGGGAATCACGCCGGTGGTCGCAAACGGAATCGTGTACGTCGGCGGGACCGCGTACAGCGCCAGTGGCTGCAATCCCGGGAACAGCTGCGATCCGCTCTGGACCTATTCCACGACGGCGAACGAGACCACCGTTTTCAGCGTGGCAAACGGCACCGCCTTCATGGGAGTCGCCGATGGCGCGATCCACGCGGTCGACGCTTCCACTGGCCACCTCCGCTGGCAGGGCACGACGGCGCTCAACAACAATTTGTCGGCTCCGGTCGGAGGTCCGACGGTTGCCAACGGGGTCGTGTATGCCGGTGGTGCGGACGGCCGGCTGTACGCGTGGAGCGCCGCAGGGTGCGGGAGCTCGCGCTGCGCGCCGCTGTGGAGCATCGGGCTGGCTGCCTCGGGCACCAAGGCGCAGGTGAGAGGCACGCCGGCGGTGATCAACGGGGCGATCTACGTCAACACCGACGACGGTTTCCTCCATGCGATCACACCGGGCGGGACCATGCCGGGGCCGCCGCCCTCGCCGACGCCGACGCCGAGCGCGACCCCGACGCCGACTCCGACGCCGGGCAGCGCGCCGTTCATGGACCTCTTCCAGGCGCCCCAGTCCAGCCGGCCTTACGACATCACCGCCGGGCCCGACGGGGCCATGTGGTTCGCCGAGGAGAACACGGCGCGGATCGGCAGGGTCACCACCGATGGAAAAGCATTCACCGAGTACGGAAACATGCCGCTCGGGGCCAATCCAAGTGGGATCACCGTCGGCTCAGACCAGGCGCTGTGGTTTGCGGAAGCTGGCCAGTACGACCCCACGGCCCACGCGGTCGGTCCTGGAGAAAAGATCGGGCGCATGACTGCGGCCGGCACGATGACCGAGTACACGACACCGACGCCAAAGAGCGGACCGCAACACATTGCGAGTGGACCGGACGGAAACATCTGGTTCACCGAGACCGGGGCGAGCAAGGTCGCCCGGCTCGATATCTCCACCGGCGCCATCACCGAATGGACGATGCCGAAGACCATCCAGTACGGAGGCACCTGCTCGCCGCGCGGGATCACCAACGGCCCTGACGGCGCGATCTGGTTCACGGAATACGCCTGCAACATCATCGCGCGCATCGATCCGGCGGGCAACCTCACCGAGTTCCCCCTGTCGAGCGCGACGGCGCAGCCCCTGGGGATCGGCGTAGGGCCTGACGGCGCGCTCTGGTTCGCCGAATTCGGTGACAGCAAGATCGGGCGGATGACCACTACGGGCGCACTCAGCGAGTGGCCGCTGCCGTCGGGAGACAAGAACCCGCAGGAGATCGCGGCGGGTCCGGATGGTGCCCTGTGGTTTACGGAAGTAGTCCAACCGAAGATCGGTCGGATCACCACCTCCGGATCGATCTCGGAGCACTCGCTGCCGAACGGTGCTGGGAGCTACGCGGAGCCGCTTGGCATCGCGAAAGGACCGGACGGAAACATGTGGTTCACGGACCATATGCAGCAGATCGGCAGGGTCAACGTCCAGGTGTGGGACGCCGCATTGCCAGAGGCGACGCCGACGCCGACGCCGACGCCGACGCCGACGCCGGCGCCGGCGCCGGCACCGGCACCGCCGCTGGATAACCGGAACCAGGTGTACACCCTGGACGGCTGGGGTGGGGTGCACGCCAACGGCAACGCGCCGGTCCTGGCAAGTGGCGGCTACTGGCCCAACTGGGACATCGCCCGCGGACTGGCGCTGTTCTCGGATGGAAGCGGCGGCTACATGCTGGACGGCTGGGGCGGGGTGCATCCGGTGGGGAACGCGCCGGCAATCCGCTCCAGTGGGTAC
>JALZAV010000008.1 GCA_030948145.1 Candidatus Dormiibacterota bacterium | reverse complement strand
TCGCCTCAGCCTCTCCCCTGACCACCGGCAACATCGGCACGCCAACTCGTGCATAGTCGCCCTGGATGCGGAGCGCCAGCGCCCAGAAGTGCGGTGGCGTCCACAGGAAGATGATCGCAAACAGGTAGAGCGCCGTCAGGTCGATCGAATGGGTCACGGCGGCCCAGCCGACCAGCGGCGGTACCGCGCCGGCGGCGCCCCCGATCACGATATTCTGCGCGGTCGATCGCTTCAGCCAGAGCGTGTAGACGAAGACGTAAAAGAGGAGGCCCCCCGCGGCCAGGGTTGCCGCCAGCACGTTGACGCCGAAGGCGAGGATCAGGAACGCCAGCAGGCCGAGCGTGATGCCGAAGGTCAGCGCATGGGACGGTGCGATCCGCCCGTCCGGGATTGGACGGCGGCGGGTCCGGTACATCTCGCCGTCGATATCCCGGTCGATCCAGCAATTGATGGCACCCGCGCCCGCCGCCGCCAGTGCGCCGCCCACAAGCGTTAGCAGAACGAGTCCGGTCGCCGGCCAGCCCCGGCTCGCGATCATCATGCCGCCCAAGGCGGTGATCAACAGCAGCACGATAATGCGCGGCTTCGCCAGGCTGACATAGTCGAGTACGACGTCCCGGGCTGGCCGACGGAGGTGCTGGTTCACGGCGGGAGGCGGATCAAGCCCCACCTCGAGTGGGAGGCGACCCACCAGCACCGCCAGCACGACCGTCCCTGCCCACACAGCGGCGGCAAGCGCCAGATGCAGGCCGCGCAGCGCGGCCGGGAGGCGCAGCAGCACGACTGCCGCGCCGACCGCCAGCTGGAGGGCAAGCGCGGTCAGCGTCAACGCGACCGCGGCCCGTACCGCCGGGTTCCGCCGGTGGCGGCGAAGAATCCCGACCAGCGCCAGGATGATGACGGCGCCGATCACGGCGGCCGTCCCGCGGTGCAACAGCTGGACGGCTGGGAGGCGGTCAATAGCCAGGCTGAACCCGCCGCCGCACAGTGGCCAGGCGCCGCAGGCGCCGCTTGCCCCGCTGCCGACCACCAGCGAGCCGCTCAGGATCAGCACGAACGTTCCGGCGGCGGCGGCGCGCGCCCAGAGGCCCGCGAGCCGGTCGGCTGATGCCGCCGTCGGCCCGGCGAGCGCCGCCGTAGCCGTGACGCAGAGCGCGCCGAGCAGGGCCATCGCCGTGGCCAGGTGCGCGAGGACGATGATTGGCGGCAGCTCGAACCGCACCGTGATGGCACCGAGCAGCACCTGGATGACGAGGAGGAGGAAGGCGAGCGACGCGGGAGCCACGATGTCACGCCGGTGGCGCCACGCGAGCAACCCCACCAGTGCGGTGAGGACTACCAGCGTGCTGGCCAGCGACGCGGCCGTCCGGTGCGAGTACTCGATAATTGCGTGGAGCTCCAGCGGCGGGTAGGGACGCCCGTGGCAGAGGGGCCAGTCCGGGCACCCCAGCCCGGAGCCCGAGACGCGGACCACACCACCCAGGACGACGAGCGCATAAGTCACCGCGGCGGCGGCGACGGCGAGCGCGCGGAACCCTTTCACCGAACCGAGATCAGGCGTGCTCAGCGGCCGCGGTCACCCCGCGCCGCACATCCCGGAGCGGCCTGGCGCTGCGAACGGGTGGAACGCTGTCAAAGTTGTGGGCCGGCGGCGGTGAGGTCGTCGCCCACTCCAGCGTGTTGCCCTCCCAGGGATCGGCCGGGGCGCGACGCCCGGCGCGAATGCTGATCGCGAAATTGATCAGGAAGATGAGGATCGCGGTGGCGATCATGAAAGCGCCGATGGTGGAGACCAGGTTCCACGTCGCCCAGTCGGTCCGATTGCTCTGCCAGATCGCGATGCGCCGTGGCATCCCCTGGAGCCCGAGGAAGTGCTGCGGCATGAACGTCACGTTGAAGCCGACGAGCTGCACCCAGAACTGGATCTTGCCCAGCGTTTCGTTGAGATAGCGGCCGGTCATTTTGGGGAACCAGTAGTAGAAGGCGGCGAAGACGCCGAAGACGCTGCCACCGAAGAGCACGTAATGGATGTGGGAGACCACCCAGTAGGTGGCGTGGACCTGGTAGTCCACGGCCAGGGACGCCATGAAGACGCCGTCGACGCCGCCCATCAGGAACATCAAGACGAAGCCGACGGAAAACAGCATCGCGGTAGTGTATTTGATGGACCCTCCCCAGAGGGTCGCGAGCCAGTTGAGCACCTTGACCCCCGACGGCACGCCGATCATCGCCGTCGTTCCCATAAAAAATTCCTGCAGGGCGAGCGGCATCCCGGTCGTGAACATGTGGTGAGCGAACACCATGAAGCCGAGCACGCCGATCGCCGCCATCGAAAAAGCCATCGCCCGATAGCCAAAGATCGGTTTTCGGGTGAAGACCGGGATCACCTCGGAAACCACCCCGAACGCAGGCAGGATCATGATGTAGACCGCCGGGTGGGAATAGAACCAGAAGATGAACTGGTAGAGGAGTGGGTCCGAGCCGTGATTGAAGAAGTGAGTCCCGAGCTGCCGGTCCATCAGCACCATCGCCAGGACGCCGGCAAGGAACGGGCTCGCCAGCAGCGTCAACGCAGCGGTCACTTCCATCGACCAGACGAACAGCGGTAGGCGGAACCACGTCATGCCCGGGGCGCGCATGTTGTGAATCGTGACGATGAAGTTGACGGCGCCCATGATCGAGGAGATTCCGAGAATATGGAGGCCGAGGATCCACATGTCCTGGCCGAGACCGATCGCGTAGGCGCGCTCGGTAAGGGGAACGTAGCCGGTCCAGCCGGCGGCCGCCGCCCCCGTCTGAGTCAGCAACCCGCTGTACATGACGAGGCCGCCCAGGGGGATCATCCAGAACGAGAAGGCATTGATGCGCGGAAAGGCCATGTCGCGGGCACCGATCATCAGGGGAACGAAGTAGTTACCGAACCCCGAGAAGACCGGGATGATCCAGAGGAAGATCATGGTCGTCCCATGAAGCGTCATGATCTGGTTGTAGAGCTTGGGCGTCAGGAAATCGTTATTTCCCACCGCCAGCTGGGTCCGCATCAGGAGCGCCATGACCCCGCCAACCAGGAAGAAGAAAAAGGTCGTGTAGAGGTACATGATGCCGATCTTCTTGTGATCGACGGTCGTCATCCATTCCATGACCCCGCTCCGCCGTGTAACGGTCTGGCGAGGTAACGCGATGCTTGCCATCAGGAACTCCTTCCGCTGGTACTCGTCATGGCGTGACGGTGATGGTACCCGCCATGTTGAAGGCGGTGTGGAACGTACAAATGTAGCGGTAGCTTCCCGGCTGGCTGAATTTGACCTCGAACTTATCGCCCCCATTCATGTCATCCGAGCTCGGCACCTGGCCGTTGTCGAACTTTACGTTGTGCACCGAGCTCCCCTGGTTGACCCACTGGACGACGTCGCCAGCCTTCACCGTGGTTGTGACCGGTTTGAACTTGAAGTCGTCGGTCTCGCCAACGGTTTGCGTCGCCGGGACGCCTGAGATCTTTGTGGCGGTCGCCGGGCCACCCCCCGGCGGCGGCGCACCGCCACCGCTCGCCTGCTTCTGCCGCTGCGCGTACCAGGCCTGGTAGGCATCGGGTGTCATGGCCTGGACCTTGACCTGCATCGCATAGTGACCGACGCCACAGAGTTCGTTGCATTCGCCGAGGTACACCCCCGGGCGGTCCGCCTGTAGCCAGCCGTGATTCTGCTGGCCGGGGATCGCATAAATCTGGCCGCCGAGGCGCGGCGCCCAGAAGGCGTGAAGCACGTCGCGGCTGGTGACCTGAAGCTGGATCGGCTGCTTGATCGGGATCACAAGCGTGTCCGAGCGCACCCGGCTGTCGGGGTAAATGTACTGCCAGGCGAACTGAACGCCGACCACCTTGACGGTCAGCGCGGGCGGCGGCCCGTTGCGAACGTAGTCCATACGAAGCGTGGTGCGGATGAAGAGGTAGGACACGATCACGACCGGGATCAGGGTCCAGACGATTTCGAGCCGGGTGTTGCCGTGGACCTGGCGCGGCTCGACCTCGTCGCGCCGCCGAAACCGGAGCGCCGCGTAGATGAGCAGGCCGCCCACGATGACGAGCACCGCCATCGCGATCCAGAAAATGCCGGTGTAAATGTCGACGATCGCGCAGGCGTTGGGACCGGCGCAATCGAGCGGGCTGACGCTGACCGCAGGCATCACGCTCCCAGCAGTCTAAGGATGGCCGGTAAGGGCGCGCAAGCGGGCGAAGACCCGATTCGTGCGCTCACCGGTGGAAGAGCCACCAGCGACCACCCGCGGGCCGGGTGCCATTGCGTTCCTGGGCGGTCGCCCGCGCGTCATGCATCGCGTCGTACCAGATTGTGAGCATGAGAAGGAAGGTGGTGATGAACACCAGGAGCGAAAGCATCTTAACCAGCAGCGAGAGCACTACCATGGTGCTGCCCCGCGGCTTCCACCAGACGATCACCTGGTCCGTGGCGCCCGGGATGCTGAGTGTCAGGTAAAGGAGGCCGACCACTCCGAAAAGAAACAAGGCCGCCTTCTTGAACTGCCGGTTGTACACCTGGCCCAACCCAGGGATGATGGAAAGCCAGGTCGCCAACCTGACGCTGGCGCGCCGGCGGCGTGTCAGGGCCGGGGTCGGATGCGGCTGGACCACGCCCGGCTAACGCTGGAACATCCGGTAACAGTAGTAGGCAAGGATCAGCAGGCTGCCGACTGCCCAGATGGCCACGAAGAAGAAATCGCCGACCCCGGGATCGCGGGTCAGATTGAGCAGGTAAACGAGGGCTAACAACTCAGCCACCCGCCTTGTGGGCCTTCGTAACATCGAGGAGGTTCTCCGCGATGATCACGAGCGCGGTGAAGCCGACCAGGATGGCGAACGCGATCGCCGTGCCGATCAGGTCCTTGAGCTGCTGCCGTCTCATCGGGCTCCCCAGACGATCGTAGAGCGGCTGTGGTGATTCATGGCAGGCTCACGTACTGCTGCCACATCCGGATCCAGTGCACCAGCAGGTCGATGTTCTGATTGATGGGCTGCGGGAGCAGCTTTTTCACGCCCCAGGCCGGCATGATCGTTCCCTTGTGCTCCTCACTCTGGTTGCCGAAGTAGATGCAGCGGTGATAGTAATCATCGTTGAAGAAGCCGAGGCGATCCTTGTCGTTGAGCGGCGGGCCCTTCCCCCCTTCCCCGGTCGCGCCGTGGCACTGCGCGCAGCTGTTCTCGTACAGCTGCGGGGCGGTGTCATAGACTCCGAACGGGTTGGGCACCAGGTTCGTGTGCGCCCCCGCCTGGGTCGTCGCCTGCCGGTTGCCGTTGTGGCAGATGATGCAACCGGTCTCATCAATGCCCAGGCCCTTGTACGCGCTGGGGATGAACCCGGTCAACTGGGCGACCATGGGCTTGCTGGTCTGGGGATCGGTCACGACCTTGCCGTTGGCATCGAGCACGTAATAGGGCTGGGCCCGCGGGTTCAAACAGGTGGCCGCCTTCGTCGCCCCCGGGGTCGCGGGTGAACCGGGGGCTGAAGCCGGGGTGCCGGGGGCCGGCGTGCCCGGGCCGCCGGCGCTGCCACTGCCCTGAGGCGGGTTCGAGGCGGCGGCACTCGCCGACGCGGAGGCCTTCGGCGACGCGCTCGCCCCGGCCCTGGGAGAGGCAGCGGGCGACACGCTCGGCGTCGCCGTTGCGGCCGGGGCGGCACGGCAGACCAGGGTGTCCTGGCCATACTTGGCGAAGACGGCATCGTTGATCAGCGACGGATGATTGGGACCGAGCCGCTTGGCGGCCTCCTGGGGTCCGAGCTTCGCGATGTCGGGAACATGGCAGGTGATGCAGCGCTCAACGACGAACTGGTTGTTGACCTGGACCTTGGGAAAGATCTGCTGGACCTGGATCGGGAAGTCGGCTCCGTATTGCTGCGCGTACTTCTGCTGGATCGGCAGCCAGGGCCGGCTGAAGTCCTGGTAGAAGGCGAACGCCAGCAGCGCGAGAAAGAGCCCACTGACCACGAGGAAGGCGCGTCCTAGCACGGCGCCCCCGGCTCACACTGGGGATTGCCCAGCACCCAGCCCCAGTCCCAGATGAATTCGTGGCCACGGAAGAACGTGCCAATGACGACCAGCGCGACCACGATCGTGATGTAGAGCGCAAACAGGATGATCGCGACCTTCCGCTCAGCGGGTCGCCGGCTCGGGTTTCGGTCGAGGAAGGGCACCAGGATCATCAGCACGATCACGAACGTGGGGAACGCCACTCCCGCCATCAGTGGCGGGAATCTCGAGAGGAGCTCCTGCAGCCCGAGGAAGTACCAGGGGGCCTTGGAGGGGTTCGGCGTCATGCCCGGGTTCGCCTTGCCCAGCAGCGGCGCCTGAAGGAAGATCGAGACCAGCAGCAGGAAAACCGTCATCGCCACGGCAGCGATGAATTCCTTGAAGACGAACTCGGGGAACGACACGATCATCTCGTCGTCGCTGTCGTCCCGAATCGCGACCGGGACGTCGGAAGACGCCCGCCGCCGAGCCTCTGCCCGCTCTCGTGCGTCGATCCGTTCGCGTGCGTCGGTGGCCAGGATCAGAGCCCTCCGCTGAACCCGTCTTTGCGGACACGCCAGAAGTGGATAACCATCAGGAGGAAGGCCGCGAGCGGCAAGCCGACCACGTGCAATACGTAAAAGCGGAGCAAGGCACTGTCACCTACCGTCTTGCCGCCGAGCAGCAGGAAGCGCGTGTAGGGTCCGGCAATCGGCGCGTACTTCGCCATGTTCGTGCCAACCGTGACCGCCCAGATCGAGAGCTGGTCCCAGGGCAGCAGGTAGCCGGTGAAGCTGAGCAGCAGAGTGATCAGCAGCAGGAGCGTTCCAACGCCCCAGTTGAACTCGCGCGGTTTCTTGTAGGCTCCGGTCAGAAAGACGCGGGACATGTGAAGCCAGACCGTGATCACCATCAGATGCGCCGCCCAGCGATGCATGTTTCGGATCAAGCCGCCAAAGGTGACCACGAACTGGAGATCACGCATGTCCTGGTAGGCATGGTTCGTGGAGGGCACGTAATAGAACATCAGGTAGAGTCCGGTTACCGTCAGCACGATGAACAGGAAGAACGAAAGGCCGCCCAGACAGAGCGTGTAGGACATCCGGATCCACGATCGCCGGACCCGGACCGGATGAATGTGCAGGACGAAGTTCGTCAGCGCCGTACGGGCCGCGATCTTGTCGGTCAGCGGCAGGCCGTGACGAAAGACGGCGCCGACCATCTGCTCGATGACCGAATAGACCTCGTCGACCGCGGCTCGGATGACCTTCATGACCCCTCCCCGATCAAACCTTCAGCCGGAAACTCCGATCGACGATGATCGACCGGTCGATGAACAGCTTCCCGTCACGGGCGACTTCCATGTGCACCCGGTCCATCGGACGCGGGGCCGGCCCGAAAAAGTTGATCGCGTCGCGGAAGTACCGGCTCCCATGGCACGGGCACTTGAAGCCGGGCAGGACGGGGGCGGATTGGGTCGCGGCCTGGCCGGTCGCCGGGTCCTTCGAGATCTGAGTCCCCGCGGCGACCAGGTCGCTGGTCACGTCCGGAAAGTAGCGCGGGGTGCAGCCGAGGTGCGTGCAGATCAGGCTGATCGCGTAGAAGCCGTCCTGGTCCCGGTTGATGACGACGCGCTTGTCGATCAGTACCGTGGTCGAACCCACGGCATAAGTGCCGGGCGGGTCGGCCTTGAACGCCGCGGGGTCCTCGTACAAGGCGTTTGGTTGCAGGTAGCGGACACTCTGCACCAGCGCCACGAGGCTGGCGCCGGCGAAGGCCAGCCAGCCGACCATGGCGAAGAAGCTGCGCCGCGACATCTGCCGCGAGTCGGTGACCAGGCGCCGGAGTCCAGCGGCCATCACACGAACGGATTATGGGCGGGTGGGGTGAAGATGGTGGCGAAGATCACCGTCGAGGCCATGATAACGATGAACAGCACGGCGACCAGCAGACAACCGAAGTCGGCCTTCATCGCTCCGATCACGCCGCGCACGGTGTCGAGAATAGCAAAGCCGGCATCGGGTCGACATCGGGTCCGGGCCCTATGCCGGGATTCGGGCGCGAGGCGCCTCTGCCGGGTTGCCCAGCGCCGCGGACTTGCTGACGTACTCGTGCACGAGCGAGACGACGGTGGCGTGACTCCAGGTCAGCGGCGAGACGGACAGCGGCGCCTTGCTGTAGGGGTCGAGTTGCTCGGAGAGGACGCCGCTGCGCATCGCGGAGCTGGCCACCCAATCAAGGATTTCGTGGGCCCGGCGAAGCTCGCTCTGGCTCGTCGCCCTGGCTACGAGCCATTGCGCGTACCACATTGTGCAGATGAACCAGGGGTTGCCGGGCACGTTCCGGATGTCCTGGCTGACCTGGTAGTAGTAGTCGTTTTCGTAGCGCGCGATGCCACCGACGTCGGTCTTGCACCAGAGCCGGTCGTAAACCGCCTCCATGGTGCTGACGACCTGGGGATCGTCCGCCGACAGCATCCCGAAGTAGAAGAGCCCATACACGCTCGAGTCGATCGTCAGGTCCTTGGCCGTGGTTCCGTCGGGGCGAACATAGATGCGGCGGAGGAACCGGTTGAGCTCGGTGTCGAACAGCCAGGTGGTCGTGGCGGCCTTCATGGCATCGGCCACCCGCCGGTATTTGTCGGCCAGCGCCGTCTCCCCGTAGAGCGCCGCGAAATTCCCGGCCGCCTGTAGCCCTGCCCAGACCGCTCCCACCGTGAAGCTCATGACACCGCGGCGCTCCTCCCACAGGTCGTAGCTCGGCTGCGGCAGGCCGGTTACGGGATCGACGTACCTCGCGAGGAAATCGCCCGCGAGGATGATCAGCGGCCGGTAGTAGGTCTTGAAGAACTCAAAGTCCCGGTGTCCGTCGTAGTGCTGCCAGAGCGCGAAGAGGACGATCCCCGTTTCATCCTCCTGGATCGGGTACTGGGGTCGACCCGCGGCATCGACCCAGGGATGCCAGCTGCTGCCCGGCTCGCCCGCCGGCGTGTATTTGTGGCGGAAGTACCCGTCGGCGGTCACGATCCGGGCGCACAGCTCGAAGAAGCGGCGCGGCACATCCAGATAACCGGCCTGGTCCATTGCGTAGGCGGCCATCGCGCCGTCCCGCGGCCACATGTAGCTGTAGGTGTCCCGGGCGAACTTGATGATCTCCGAATCGTTGGCAGCGAGGATGGCCCCCCCGTTGTCGACCTGGGTTCTGACGATGAGCAGGCTACGGCGGTATAGCTCCGCCACCGCCGGCGACAGGTCGGCGAACTCCCGCTCTTCCTTATTCACCCAGGCGATCCAGTAGCAGCGTGTCCGCTCGAGGAACGCTTCAGGCGTGCGAAGCACGACGACGTCGGCCACCGCCTGCAGGCCGTTGAGGTCCTTGGCGGCGATCAACCAGTGATAGGCCGTGGCCGACTGGCCTGCCTTAAGGGGTCCCAGGTGAAGCCCGAGGGTCATATCGACCGAACCCTGCTCGATCGGGTTGTTCCCGAGCACCCCGTCATCGGCGTCGATCCACGTGCCCTGGGCGCCGCCGACATCCTTTTTCCCGCAGGCGTAGGCGTCGAGTCCGATCCGATCGCCAACCTGGCCGCAAGCGGCGAAGTAGCGGCGACCCTTGTAGGCAACGAGCCCTTTGACCGCCGGGTAATACATGACGGTGTCGCCGACCTCGGTCCCGTAGATGTGCCAGTCGTAGTGAAAGAAAAGGCGGACTTCGCGCTCGGCGCCATCGTTGACGACGCGGACGCGACGGATCAGCAGGTCGCGGCCGAGATCGACCGTGTCGTTGAACGTCAGGCTGACCTGCAGGCCGGGGTGGCGGAGCGTCACGTTCGTGACGTTCGTGCCCGGCTGGTAAACGAGGTCGCGTTCCCAGGCCTGGTCGTCCAGCCAGGCAAAGCCGCCTTCGACCCAGACCCCGAAGCGACACTGTTCCCCATTCGTATGGTTCTCCTGGCCGACCCACGGATAGTAGATGTCGCGCAGCTGATAGTTACGGTCGAAGTTGATCAGCAGGGAGCCGTTGCCGATGGGGAGGTCCCGAGACATTCGGACCATTATCGGATGCCCGCCGGCTGAATTCGAACGGAAAGGCCGGCTTGTTACCATCTCGTGGGCATGGAGGGGCCACCAGGTCGGACGCTCGCAATCCAGACCAGCGCCCGAGCCGAGGCTCTCAACATCACGAAGGACGTCGAGGCGGTCGTCACCGCCAGTGGCATCGAAGACGGCATCTGCGTCGTCTTCGTGCCGCATACGACCGCGGCTGTCTTCCTCAACGAGAATGCCGACCCCGACGCGCTGGCGGACATCCTCTCGACCCTTGACCGGATGGTGCCCTGGGAGGCCGGCTACCGCCATGCCGAAGGCAACGCGGCCGCTCACATCAAGGCGAGCCTGGTCGGCACCTCGGAGACGATCCCGGTCGAGGACGGCCGCCTGTCCCTCGGTCGCTGGCAGGGCATCTTCTTTGCCGAGTTCGACGGCCCGAGGCGGCGGGAATGCCGGGTCAGCGTCCAGCCCAAATAGAAGAACGCCGCCCCCCGGGGCGGCGTTCACCGTCTAGTTCCTGCTTACTTCCGGGCGATGTTGGCCGTCTCGATCTGCTTTGGCTCTCCGTTGCCGGACGCATGCCCGCCCGTGACCGGGATCTTTACCGATTTCGGTTTGGCGGGCTGCGCCTTGGGCACCGTGAGGGTCAGCATGCCGTTGACGAACTGTGCCCGGGCCTGATCGCCGAGGCCATCCTCCGGCAGCGTTAGGACCCGGCTGAATTTCCCGTAGAAGTTCTCGCGCAGCCAGTAGTTTTCCGGACGGGCTCCGTCGGGCACCTTGATCTCACCCTTGATCGTGATCTGACCGCCATCGACGGTCACCTCGACGTTCTGGGGATCGACGCCGGGAACGGCGCCCCGAATCACCCACTCCTTGTCGGTCTGGTAGACGTCGAGTGGCAGATGCCCCTCCCCGACGGCCCCCACCGCCCTCGACTGGCCGCCCATCCCGAAGGTGTCGGAGAAAAGGCGATCCATGGCATTGTGCAGAGACAACAGGTCGGTAACCGGCGACCAACGAATCACACTGCTCATGTCGTGACCTCCTTCGAATCGAAGTTTTCACCCGCGATATACCCCCGGTCCGGCCCGCCTTAAACCTGGCGCCAGCCGGCGCTGGCGATCGCGTTTCAAGATCACCACAGGCCGTAACCATGGCCGGAACCGCGGTATATACTGGTCAGATTCTTCGGCGGGGAGAGGTATGCGCACCAGCATCAAGTCGGTCGGCACCTACGTCCCGGCCGGGATCCTGACGAACGCCGACCTGGAAAAAATGGTCGCGACGTCGGATACGTGGATTCGCGATCGGACCGGGATCGTCGAGCGCCACATTGCGGCAGTCGACGAAACCAGCACCGATCTCGCGATCGGAGCGGCGCTGGATGCCCTCAATGGCGCCGGTCTCCGCCCCGAGGACACCGACCTGATCGTGTGCAGTACCTCGACGCCGGACTCCACCTTTCCGTCGGTGGCCTCGAGGGTCCAGGAACGACTCGGCGCCCACGGACCGGCCTTCGACGTCCAGGCGGCTTGCACCGGTTTCCTCGTCGGCATGAGCGTCGCCGACCGGTTCGTCAGCGGGGGTGAGTCCCGGCAGGCGCTCGTCATCGGCACGGAAACGCTCACCAAGATCATGAATTTCAAGGACCGGGGCACGTGCGTCGTCTTTGGCGACGGCGCCGGCGCCGTCGTCCTTGGCCCGGGTCGAAATGGGGCGGGGATCAAGTCCTGCCTGCTGGGATCGGATGGCACGGGCGGCGACCTCATCTACGTCGCCCCGGGCGCTGACGGCGCCGAAGGTCCCGGCCGGCCGGAGATCCGGATGGATGGCCGCAAGGTCTTCCGTTTCGCGACCGAGATCCTGGCGCAGGCAACGCTCGATGCGCTGGTCCGGGCCGACGTCCCGCTCGAGGCGGTCAAGCTGATCGTGCCCCATCAGGCCAATGCCCGCATCATCGAGGCGGCCGGAAAGAAGCTCGGGGTTCCCAGCAGCGTGATGGTGAACAACATCGCCCAGTACGGCAACACCTCGACGGCGTCGATCCCCCTCGCGCTCAAGGACGCCGTGGATGCCGGACGGCTCGCCGAGGGCGACCACATCGTGCTCGTCGGCTTTGGTGCCGGTCTGACCTGGGGCGCGTGCGTTATCGAGTGGGAAGGAGCGGCCGCGGGAGTCGCGGCCTAAGCCGTGTTTCGGGCCAAGACGCGTTACGTCGCGCTGCCGTCCCCGCGTGCCGGCGTCGGCGAGGAGGTCGATCGGCAAACCTGCGCCCGCTGTGATACCGCACTGGAGCCGGCGCGACTCGCGGCCGCGCTCGGCGTCTGCTATCGCTGTGGCTACCATTTCCGCCTTCGGGCCCAGGAGCGGATCGCGATGCTGGTGGAGCCCGGCTCGTTCATGGAGGAGGACGCCGCGATCACCGCCCGCGACGCCCTCGGCTTCAAGGACTCCCTGCCGTACGCCACCCGCATCGAGCAGAGCCGGGCCAAAACCGGGGCTAACGAGGCCGTCACCTGGGGCGAGGCCACGCTCGCCGGCCACCCGATCGTGATCGTCTGCCTGGACTTCGCGTTCATGGGCGGCAGCATGGGCGCCGCCACTGGAGAGAAGATCACGAATGGCATCGAGCGGGCCACGGCCAAACGCCTGCCCCTGCTGATCGTCTCGGCCTCGGGTGGCGCCCGGATGCAGGAAGGCATGCTTGCCCTGATGCAGCTGGCCAAGACCGCCGCCGCGCTGGGCCGGCTGGCGAAGGCAGGCGTTCCCTTCTTTTCGCTCCTCACCGATCCGACCATGGGCGGCGTCACCGCGAGCTTCGCGACACTCGCCGACGTCATCCTCGCCGAGCCCGGCGCGATGATCGGCTTCGCCGGCGCCCGGGTGATTCAGCAGGCCACCTATGAAACGCTGCCTGAGGGTTTTCAGACGGCAGAGTTTCTATGGCTGCACGGGATGATCGACCTCGTCGTGCCCCGGCCCGAGCTACCCGCCGTACTCCGGCAGTTGCTCGATCTGTACACCCGGAGCGGGTACCATTCCGATTTCGAGCTCGAGGGGCAGGCGCGGGCGGCCGCGACAGCGTCGGCCCTGCGCCCATGAGCAGCAACGGCTCCACCGCTGCCGCGACCTGGGCCCAGGTCGAACTCGCCCGCCATCCGGACCGGCCCTACGCCCTGGATTACATCCATGCCATGTTCGGCAACTTTTTTGAGCTGCACGGCGACCGGCTTTTCGGCGACGACCACGCCATCATCGGCGGACCGGCGGCCTTCGACAGCCGTACCGTGATGCTGATCGCCCAGCAGAAGGGGCGAACAACCGCCGAGCGGGCGATGCGCAACTTCGGGATGGCGAACCCGGAGGGCTATCGCAAGGCGATGCGCCTGATCCGCCAGGCGGAGAAATTCCAGTTTCCCGTCGTCGCGCTGGTGGACACCTCCGGCGCGTTTCCCGGCGCTGGCGCGGAGGAGCGCGGCATCGCCTGGGCGATCGCCGAGAACCTGGTGGCGTTTGCCGGCGCGCGAGTGCCGATCGTGACCCTGGTCATCGGCGAGGGCGGGAGCGGAGGCGCGCTCGGCATCGGCGTGGGCGACCGGTTGCTGATGATGGAGCACTCCATCTACAGCGTGGCCATGCCCGAGGCCTGTGCCTCGATCCTCTGGCGGGACATCGGTCGCAAGATGGAGGCGGCGGAGGCGCTCAAACTAACGGCCCCCGATCTGCAGCGGCTCGGGCTGGTCGACGAGGTGATCCAGGAGCCGCCCGGGGGCGCGCAGACGGATTACGGCCTCGCCGCCGATGCGGCCGCCGCGGCCCTGCGCCGCCACCTGGCCGAGCTCGAAGCGATCGACCTCGATCGATTGCTCGAGGCGCGCTACCAGCGCTACCGATTGATCGGCGCCGCCTCCTGATTCGATAACATCGGGCTCAGCCTGGCCACACACGCGCGGAACGACCGACCCGGCATTGGCCTCAACCGCGAGCGCCTCGATCCGGGCGTCTTCCGCCTTCCGGTCGAGCGGATTCGTGAGGGGTACTACAGCGACGTCTATTTCAACCGCACGGTCGACGTGCTGCGCGCCGACCACCGCCATCCGCAAGTCCTGATGCAGGTCTTCCAGAAGAACCACGCCATCATCGGCGGCATGGATGAAGCGATCGCGATCCTCAAGCTGTGCTCCGAGGATTACTCGGCCCTACAGGTGCACGCCCTCCACGACGGTGACCCGATCGCCCCCTGGGAGACCGCCATGACGATCGAGGGCGACTACTCGCTCTTCGCCCGCCTCGAAACCGTCTATCTCGGCGTGCTGACACGGCGCACGAAGATCGCCACGAATGTGCGCCAGGTTGTCGACGCGGCGAATGGCAAGCAGATCATATTCATGCCTGCCCGGCACGATCATCACCTGGTGCAGACCGGGGATGGCTACGCGGCACACATTTCGGGAGCGATCGGCGTCTCGACCGATGCCCAGGCGTCCTGGTGGGGCGGCCGGGCCATCGGGACCGTTCCCCACGCGCTGATCGCGGCCTACGGCGGCGACACAGTCCTGGCCGCGAAGCAGTTCGCCGAGCACACCGATCCATCCACCAATCTGGTCGTGCTGGCCGACTTCGAGAACGATTGCGTCCGCACTTCGCTCGAGGTGGCCCGCGCCCTCGGGGATCGGTTATGGGGAGTGCGGCTCGACACCTCCGAAACGCTGGTCGATGTCAGCGCCCAGAAGGTCATGGGTGACTTCGATCCGCGCGGCGTCAACGCCCAGCTGTGCTGGCTGGTCCGAAAGGCGCTCGACCACGAGGGCTTCGAGCGGGTGAAAATCGTGGCAAGTGGCGGCTTCAACGTCGCGAAGATCGAACGTTTCGAGCGCGACGGTGTGCCGGTCGACGCCTACGGAGTGGGCAGCGCCTTCTTTATGGGAAGTTATGACTTCACGGCGGACGTCGTAATGGTGGAAGGCCGCCCCTGCGGGAAGGTTGGCCGTCGATACCGTCCAAATCCCCGGCTCGAACCCGTTCGCTGATGGCCGACGTCACGATCGTGGTCGATGTCCTCAACGGGTTCTGCAAGACCGGGAATCTTGCCTCCCCCCGCTGCCTCGCCGTGATTCCGCGGATCCGCGCCGCGGTCGAGACGCGGCGGCAGGCCGGCGACCAGCTGATCTTCCTGGCCGACACACACGACCCCGATGATCGGGAGTTCGAGATCTTTCCCGTGCACTGCGTCCGCGGCACCGCCGAGTCAGAGGTGGTCGAGGAGCTTGGTCCCCTGTTGAAATCCGGCCGGTTGATTCGCAAGCGGCGCTACTCCGGCTTCTTCGAGACGGACCTCGGCGCGGTCCTCAAGGCCTTAAATCCGCAGCGCGTAACCGTGGTCGGCGTCTGCACGGATATCTGCGTCCTGCATACGGTGGCGGACCTGCGGAATCGCGACTACCGCGTCTTCGTGCCGGCCGAGGCAGTCGAAACGTTCGACGCGCCGGGTCACGACGGAGACCAGGTCCAGCGCTTCGCCCTGGCTCACCTCTCGATCGTCCTGGGCGCGACGGTTCTCAAAGTCTGAGCCCAACGCTATAATTTAACCCGTCAGCCAGAATGCCTGAAACCGGATAGTCTGACGCCGGGTTTACGTTGTAGGAAGAAAGTGGACGAGCAGGCTGGATCGTATTGCGCGGTTTGTGGCAGCCCGATGGCCGCCGACAGTCGGTTTTGCGCCGCCTGCGGACATCCCCTCGAGCGTCCCTCAAACGCCAGGCGACGCACGGGCCGGCCCTGGATGGTGGCCGGCGCCGTATTTGCGGTCGTCCTGCTGGTCGTCCTGCCCGGGTTGCTGTACGTCTGGGCCGGACTCCCCTCGACCTCCAACCTGAGCACCGCCCGGCTGCCGCTCTCGACCCGGATCTATGACCGTACCGGCACCGTCCTCCTCGCCGACATCCACCAGGGCTCGGAGCGCCGGCACATCGTTCCGCTGGCACAGATCGCGCCGAGCATGCAGCAGGCCATGATCGCCGTCGAGGACCGCAGCTTCTACCAGCACGGCGCGCTGAACATCCTTCGCACCGGCCAGGCCGGCCTTCAGGATCTCCTGCACCTCCGGTTCAACCAGGGTGGAAGCACCATCACCCAGCAGCTGGTCAAGAACATCTACCTGTCAGACGACCGGTCGGTGCTGCGCAAACTCGATGAGGCGATCCTCGCCATCGAGGTTGAGCACCAGTACTCAAAACCGGAGATCTTGAACGCGTACCTCAACCGGATCTATTTTGGTAACCAGTCGTACGGCGTGGAGGCCGCCGCCAACACCTATTTCGGCAAGCACGCCTCGCAGCTCTCGATCGCGGAATCGTCATTCCTGGCCGGCCTTCCGCAGGCCCCCTCCGACCTCGATCCCTACTTGAACCTCGCCGGCGCCAAGGCGCGCCAGCGCGTCGTCCTCGACGCGATGGTCCGCGCCCAGGACCTGACCAGGGCTCAGGCGACCGCCACTTATGCGCAGAAATTGTCGCTCCAGCCGCCCTCGACCAAGCCCGACCTCAAGGCGCCGCACTTCGTGCACTGGGTCTCGGCACAGCTGGAGAAAGCCTACGGCAACGAACTGCTGCACAAGGGCGGCCTGACCGTAATCACCAGCCTTGACTGGAATCTTCAATCCATTGCCGAGCAACAGGTCCGCACCCAGGTGATGAGGCTGCAGTCGCACCACGTGACCGATGGCGGCCTGGTGGCGGTGGATCCGCGAACCGGCGCCGTGCTCGCGATGGTCGGGTCGGCCGGCCTTGACGTCCCCGGCGGCGAGTACAACATGACAGTCATTCCGCGGCAACCAGGCTCCGCCTTCAAGATGTTCACCTATGCCGCGGCGATCGAATCGGGCAAGTTCACGATGGCGTCGTGGGTCCTCGACGAGCCGATCACCGTCAGAATGCCCGATGGCAGCGCCTATACCCCGCACAACTACGACGGCTGGTATCACGGCTGGCAACCAATCCCCCACGCCCTCGGTAACTCGCTGAACATCCCTGCGGTCAAGGTCGAGATCGGGACCGGGGTCGCGCACGTGGTGGACGTGGCGCGCAGCATGGGACTGCAGTCACTGAACAAGCCGTCGGCCTCCTATCAGCCAAGCCTCACACTCGGCGGCTACGAGGTTCCCTTGCTCGAGATGGCCGCCGGCGCCGGAACCCTGGCCTCGCAGGGCACCTACCGGCACCCGCAGGGCATCGTCAAGATCACGTCGCACACGGGGGCCACACTCTACGCCTATAACCCGGGTACGAACGCGAGGCCGGTGCTGTCACCCCAGGTCAGCTTCATCATGAGCGAGATGCTCGCGGACGACCGCAACCGCCAGCTTGAATTCGGCGCCAACAGCGACCTCGTGATCCCCGGCCATCACGTCGCCGCCAAAACCGGGACGACGAACGACTTCCGCGACAACCTGACGGTCGGCTACACGCCAGACCTGGCGGTTGCCGTCTGGGTGGGGAACGCCGACCACACGGCAATGCAGAACGTTTCCGGCATCGTCGGCGCCGCGCCGATCTTCCACGGCTTCATGCTGCAGGCGCTCAACGGCCAGCCGGACAGCTGGTACCCGGCACCACCCGGGCTGCGTACCGTCGACGTCGGTGGCTCCACGGCCTACCTCCTTCCCGGCACCGAGCAGGTGGCCCAGGCGATGCAGCCGCCGCCCCCGGTTTTCGGGGGCGACGGAAACGGCGGAGGCGGAGGAGACGGCGGCGACTAGCTGACCGGCGGCCGCGGCTCCCGGAAGGTCGTGGTCGAGGCACTCGCCGCGCCCCCCTTCATCGACTCGATCTGCCGCGTGAGTTCCTCGATGCGCCGTTCCAGGCTCGCCACCTGATCGCGGGTCGCGAGCGGCATCGAGGAGCGGGCAGTCTTGACGCTGTCCTGGACGCGCCGGCCCAGGTCCTCGCCGGCCTGCTTTGTTTTGCCTGCAAGCTCGTCGAATCGACGGCGGCCTTCCTCGCGGCTGATATTGCCCTGCTCCATCCAGGTGCCGACCAAACGGTCACCCTGCTCGAACGCCCAGCTGGCGGCGCCCACCATGATGGTGAACCCATCGCGAATCACTTCACGAACACGCTCGGTTCCGTCTGACGGTCGTTGTTCTGCCATGCGCTAAGTTTAGGCGGAAGATGCCGATCTACGAGTACCGCTGCCCGGACTGCGGCCGGCGCCCCTCGATTTTTTTCCGCAGCATGAGCGCGGTCGAGGCGGCCCCGGCGTGTCCCGCATGCGGGGGCCGCCACCTGACCCGTCTTATCTCCCGAACCGCCCAGGTCCTCTCGGAAGACGCACGGCTCGACCGCGTCGACGAAAGCAGCATGGGGGGCGTCGATGAGAACGATCCGAGTAGCATGGCCCGCTGGGCCCGCACCATGGGGGAGCAGATGGGCGACGACGGCATGGGCGACGATTTCGAGCAGGCGGTAGACGAGATGGCGGAGGCCCCGGCCGGCGCCGAGCCGGATCTGGAGGGCGAGTCGTGAGGGACGCCCGAATCACCGGCATCCACGCCCGCGAGATTCTCGACTCCCGCGGTAATCCGACCGTCGAGGTGGAGGTGCGACTGGCGTCGTGCCAGGGCCGCGCCGCTGTCCCCTCCGGCGCCTCGACCGGCGCCCACGAGGCCGTCGAGCTCCGGGACGAGGACCCGCGCCGCTTCGGCGGCAAGGGTGTGCTCGAGGCGGTCCACCACGTCAACGACGTGATCGCGCCGGCGTTGGTCGGTCATGACGCAGAAGACCAGCGGGCCATCGACGAAACGCTGATCGGTCTCGACGGCACCGCCAACAAATCGCGGTTGGGGGCGAACGCCATCCTCGGGGTCTCGATGGCAACCGCACGGGCCGCCGCCGCGGCCGCGCACGAGACGCTCTACGGCAGGCTCGGGGCCGGCGAGGAGATCGTGTTGCCAGTCCCCATGATGAACATCCTCAATGGAGGGAAGCACGCGCAGACGAAGGTCGACTTCCAGGAGTTCATGGTGGTGCCGGCGGGTGCCCCGACATTTCGCGAGGGCCTGCGTTGGGGAGCCGAGGTCTTCCACGCGCTAAGGAAGCTGCTGCACGAGCGTGGCCTCAACACCGGCCAGGGGGATGAAGGCGGATTCGCGCCGGAGCTGGCGGCGAACGAAGAGGCGATGACGCTCCTGGTCGAGGCTATCCAACGAAGCGGGCACTCCCCCGGGGAGGAGGTGTTCATCGCGCTCGACCCCGCCGCCTCGGAGCTCTATCAGGACGGCCGCTATCGCCTCGCCGGGGAGGGGCGCTCCCTGTCGACCACGGAACTGATCGACCTCTGGGAAGGCTGGGCGCGGCGGTACCCGGTGATCTCGCTCGAGGACGGTCTCGCCGAAGATGACTGGGAGGGCTGGGCGGCGCTGACGAAGCGCCTCGGCGACCGCCTGCAGCTGGTCGGCGACGATGTCTTCGTCACGAACGTCGTACGCCTTCAGCGCGGGATCGAGACCGGCGTCGCGAACTGCATCCTGATCAAGGTCAACCAGATCGGCACCCTGACCGAAACCATCGAGACGATGCAGGCGGCCCGTCGCGCGCACTACGGGACCGTCGTGTCGCACCGATCCGGAGAGACCGAGGACACCTTCATCGCCGACCTGGCGGTGGGGACGGCGGCCGGCCAGATCAAGGCCGGTGCGCCTTCGCGATCCGAACGCGTCGCGAAGTACAATCAACTCCTGCGGATCGAAGAAGAGGTGGGCAAGGCCGCACGTTACCCCGGACGGGCCGCTTTTAAGCGTGTCTAGACGCGTTCCTCCCGGCGGGTTCTTCGATGGGGGCGGACCGTCACTCCGCCGGCTACCCACCGAGCCGAGTTTCCCCCAGATCAGGGTCTCCCGCCGTTCTGTGTTCTGGATCGTGATCGCGGCGCTTGCCCTCCTGCTGCTCTTCCTGCTCAAACCATTCGCAACCTTCTACACGGATTACCTCTGGTTCCACGCGCTCGGCTATGGCAGCGTGTTCGGCACGCGCTTCGCCGCCCAGATCATCAGCTTCTTCGTCTTCGCGGCACTTTTCTGGATCATCGGGGGAACGAACATCCTGGTGGCGCTGAACACCGGGGGACGGCGCCTCTCGTCGATCGGCATCCGCCAACGGCTCGTCACCGCACCGGCGACTGTTCTGGCGCTCCTGGTGATCTTCCTGCTCGGCCTTCTGTTCGGAAGGATCGGGTCAGGCCAGTGGCAGACCACCCTGTCGTTTCTGAATCAGAAGGCGTTTGGCCTCACCGATCCCATCTGGCACAAGGACGTCGGCTTCTACGTCTTCACGCTTCCCTTTTATCGATTCTTGTGGGGTTGGTTCCTCGCCGTGGTCATCCTCATGACGCTCGTCGTCGCCGGGCTCTACGCCTCGCGGGCCGGAGTCGGGTTGCAGACGCTGACCTTCCCGCCGCGCGCGGCCCGGCACCTATCCCTGCTTGGCGCCGCCTTCATCGGGCTGCTCGCCGTGCATTACCGGCTTGACCTCTACGAGCTCCTGTTGAGCAGGCGGAACTTCGTCTACGGAGCCGGGTACACGGACGTTTCCGCGCGGATCCCGGCCTACTGGATCATGGTCGTGCTGATGGCGCTGATCGCCATCGCGCTCCTGCTCAACGCCGGCCGAAACTCCCTTGCCCCATTGGTGCTGGCGATACCGATCTGGCTTGGGGCGGCGTTTCTGCTGCTGGTCCTCTTTCCGGGAGTCGTACAGCGGTTCAGTGTTGCCCCCAATGAGCAGTCGCGTGAGGCACCGTACATCAAGAGTGAGATCGCGTTCACTCGCCAGGCCTACGGCCTCGCGGCGATCGCTGACCGGCCGTTCACGCCACGTGACTCGATCACGGCGGACGCGGTGGCACGAAACCCGCAGACGGTGGAGAATGCTCGGCTCTGGGATCCGCAGCTTGCGCTCCCAGCCGCGCTCGAGAACCTCCAGAGCATCCGAACCTACTACAGCATCTTTGATGTTGCGGTTGATCGTTACCAGCTCGGTGGCCAGTATCTGCAACTGCTGCTTGCGGCACGTGAGCTCGACACCGGCGGACTCAACCCTGCGGCTCAAAACTGGGTCAACCTCAAGCTGCAGTACACGCACGGCTATGGAGTGGTCGCGGCGCGCGCGAACCAGGGGACAGCCGAGGGTGATCCCGTCCTGACGCTCAAAAACATTCCACCCCTCGGCGAGCCCGCCGTCACCCAGGGTGCGATCTATTTCGGGCGGCATGCCAGCGATTACGTGCTCGTGGACTCGAACCAGGCCGAGCTTGACTACCTGGCAGAGACCACGCACCTGACCCACTGGCGGGGCACGACCGGGGTCCCCCTCTCGTCCAGCCTGCGAAAGCTGGCCTTTGCCGTCCGATTCGGCGACATCAATGTGCTGATCAGCGCACCGCTGACCTCGCAGACCAAGGTCCTCTTCAACCGCGCCGTCCAGGACCGCGTCGCCACCCTGGCACCGTTTCTGCAATTCGACCAGGACCCGTACATCGTGGTCGTCGACGGCAAGCTCTACTGGATCCTCGACGGATTCACCACCAGCGACCACTACCCCTACAGCCGCGTGTCGCCGGACAGCACGAGCACTTTGGCGGGAGCCAATTACATCCGAAATTCCGTCAAGGTTGTGGTCGATGCTTACGACGGAACCACGACCTTCTACCAGATCGACCAGCACGACCCGATCATCAACACCTATGGATCGATCTACCCGGGCCTGCTCAAGCCGTTCAGCGAGATGCCTGCCGGGATCCAGGCGCATATCAGGTACCCGCGCGACCTGTTCAACGTGCAGGCCGAGATGTTCCAGACCTATCACGTCGACGACCCCAATACGTTCTATACGCGAGAGGACCAGTGGCAGATCGCAAAGGAAAACGTGGACCAGACGACCGGGCCGGCGCCGCTTCGGCCCTTCTACGTCATCATGCGCCTGCCGGGTGAGCCCAGGGAGGAATTCGTCACGATCCTTCCTTACACGCCGAATGGGAAGACGAACATGATCGCCTACCTGGCGGCACGGTCCGACCAGCCCGGCTATGGCACCTTGTTCGACTTCCGCTTCCCCAAGGACAGCCTGGTCGTCGGGCCCCAGCAGGTTGAGTCGAACATCGATCAGGCGCCGGCCATCAAGTCTCAGTTTGCCCTACTCAATGCCCCCGGCTCCAAGGTGATCCGCGGCAACCTGCTCGTCTTGCCGATCGAATCGTCGTTGCTGTACATCGAGCCCGTGTACCTGCAGGCCGCGAACGTCCCAAAGCCACAACTCAAAAAGGTCATCGTCGCCACCGGCCAGAACGTCGCGATGGAGAACACGCTCGACCAGGCCCTGGCGTCGCTCCTGGGGGTCGCCACGCCGTCAACTCCGACCGGCACGCCGACCGGACCAGCTCTCAGCGGAACCGCGGCCCAGCTGATCGCCCAGGCGAAACAGCACTACGACACGGCCCAAAAAGACCTGGCCGCGGGAGACTTTGTCGGCTATGCAACCGAGATCAAGACGGTCGGCGCCCTCCTGAACCAGCTCGCTGCGCTTCAACCGGCCCCCTCGCCGGGCGCGTCGCCCAGGCCGTCGGCCTCCGCCTCTCCCTAAGCCGCGCGAGTTACTCGCCGAAAACAGGGACGCCTGCCGTGGCAAGCGTCCCTCCAAGTCCCCCGAAACCGGCGGTTAGTGGCTGCCCGAGAGCGAGTCGGCGGCGGCCAGGACAGCGGCGACGACAGCGGCAAATGCGGCTACGAATCGGAACATGACACCCTCCTTCGGGTCTCCGGGTGTCCGACCGATTGGCCGAAATCTAGCACCCGGTGCGATTTGGTGTCAATATACTTTCGACTGTCGGTTTAGTAAAGGTTAACTGGGGGTCGGATAGTGAACTTATTAGGTGATCGACTAAGGGAGGCGCGGCGCGCCCGGGGCCTCACGCAGGAGCAGCTCGGCAGGGGTCTGGCAAGCAAGGGCTTCATCTGCCAGGTCGAGCGCAATCGCGCGATGCCATCGCTGGCCAAGCTGCGACTCCTGGCCGACCGGTTGGGGCTGCCGGTCGGCTACTTCACGGGAAGCAAGTCGGCCGACGAACTGGTGTATCTGCGGAAAAGTGCCGAACTGGCCGTCCGTGCCAACGAGCCGGCCAATGCGCTGGGCCTTGTCGACGAAGCGCTTGCGCTGACGCCCAGCGCCAACGACCGCGCTGACCTATTTCGAGTCCGGGGAACCGCGCTCGACGCCCTCGGCCGGTTGGATGAGGCCCTGGCCGCCCACCAGACCGCTGCCGCCGTGGCTCCTCCCGATGATCCCGAACTGAACGCGGCCATTTACGTGGAGGTTGGAACGGTCCTCCTGCAGCGGGAGCAATTCAACGGCGCCGTCGAGGCGAACCTCCGCGCGCTGCAATGGATGGATCGGAGCAAGCACTCTGACCCGGCGCTGCGGGCGAGGCTCCTGACCAATCTGGGCCGGACGAGCTACAGTCTCGGCCAGTTGGCTGCCGCCGACGGGTATTTCCAACAGGCACTGGTCGCCGCGACCGATGCCGAGAACGTGTTTCGGATCGCCAGCGCGCACATGTCCCTTGGTGTTTCGGCCCGGGCTGTGGGCGATCTAGAACGAGCCATCGCCCATTGCAACCGAGCCCTCGAGCTCCACGGCCGGATCCGTCAGGAGCGAACCGCCAACCGGGTCTTGAACAATCTCGGCGACGTTCACTACGCAGCCGGACGGAAATCCGAAGCCCGCCGGATCCAGCTGCGGTGCCTGGAACGTGCGCGCGAGCTGAAGGATGATTTCGAAATCGGGGTCTCAGCCGGCGCGCTCGCGAGCTATGCGATGGAACGCAATGACATCGACGAATCCCTACGCCTTGCAATCGAAAGCCAGGCCGCGGCGCAGCGATCGGGCGACCATCTGCACCAGGCATACTCGGTTGCGATCGAGGGGTGGGCAGCCGAGCGTTCTGGCCGGCGGGCGCTGGCGGACCGCAAGTTCCGGGCCGCCTTTCAGTCTCTCGCCGAGCGGCACGCGGCCGGGAAACTCGCCGAAGTTGCCGCCATGTATGCCGACGTCTTACGAGGTCGGGGCCAGGTCGATCTGGCTTTTGCCTTCATGCGGATGGCGGCCGAGCGCGACTTCGCCAGCCTCGCGCCACTCCTGAAGAAGACGCGCCGATGACGACGCCGCTCTCGGAGACCAGCGAGGCCGGCACGGTCCTGGTGGTCGATGAGGCGGAGGCACGGGTCCCGCTGCTCGAGCCGTATCTCAATGCGGCCGGGCATCTGCTCCTCATCGCGCACGATGGGACGTCGGCCCTGCGCCAGCTTTCCGCCCACGTCTGCCAACTCGTCCTGTGTGCCTTCCGGTTGCCAGACATGGACGGCCTCGATCTCTGTCGGGCGATCAGGGCCGCGCCGGCCACCCGCGAGATCTCGGTCATCATGCTCGGGGACGAGAGCGACGAGGTCCAGCGTGAGCGAGCGCTCCAGGCGGGGGCGGATGACTTCGCGGTCAAACCCGTGGAGAAGGGCATGGTGGTCGGACTCGTGAATGCTCATCTGCGCATCGCCCGCTTGAACCGCCGGCTCCAGGAATTGGAAGGCGTGATCGTCTCGCTCGCTCGAGCGGCCGACGGTCGCGACCAGTGGATGGCGGGGATGTCGGAGCGGGTGGCGCACTGGTCGATGCGGCTTGGCACCGCGCTGGGCCTTCCGGAGGACGAGCTCACGCTTCTCTACAAAGCCGCGCTGCTGCACGACATCGGGACGCTCAGTGTGCCGGCCGGGATCCTCGCCAAGCCGGGCTCGCTCGATGCCGACGAGTTCCGGCAGGTCAAACAACATCCCGTCGTCGGCGAACAACTGCTGGTGGCGCTGCCCCACGCCGATCGCCTTCTGCCGGCAGTTCGCCATCATCACGAGCGTGTCGACGGGCGCGGCTATCCGGACGGCCTGTCGGGCAGCGAGATCCCGCTTTTCGCCCGCGTGATCGCGATCGCCGATACATTCGCCGCGCTGACCACGGAACGGCCCTATCGCCGCCGGCAGCCTAAGGCCGATGCGGTGCGCACCCTGCAGGCGGGCGCCGGCACGCAGTGGGATGCCGACCTCATCGGGCGATTCCTCCAGCTGCTGGATGACTCGGCGGGGGAGCTCTCTGCACGGGAGACTCGGGCCAGCTAGGTCCCGCCGGCCGCCTTGCCGATCAACCGCTCGACGATGACGCAGTCGCGCCACTGTCCGTCGAGCTTCCCGTGCCGTCGGTAAGTCCCCACCTCGCGGAACCCGGTCGAGGCGCAGAGCTGCCGGCTGCCGGTGTTTTCCGGAAAGATCCGCGAAACGAGCTTCCAGAGGCCGTGTCGCTCCGCCTCCGCAATCAGGCCGCCTAGCGCCCGCGTTCCGTAGCCGCGCCCTCGAAAATCCCGCCCGACGTAGACCGAGAATTCCGCAACGCCCTCGTAACAGGCGCGGTAGACGCTTGCCCAGGCGAATGCGACCACCTGGCCTTCCACTTCCACCACGACCGCGGGGTACTTCGCCGGGCTCTCGCGCAGCCGCGCTGCCACCAGCGCCTCCGTTTGCAAGGCCGTCTCGAACGTCGCCATCCGGTCGACGATACCCTCGTTGTAGATCCGGGCGATCGGTTCCGCGTCGATCATTTGGGCGAGGCGCACCGACGCCGACGCAGCCATGACTCTCAGCCTCTTCTCACGATTTTCGGATCCGCTCCTCATGAGCGGGGACGATGCTGTGCTCAGGAGATTTCCCAATGAGCACGGTCCACTCGACGGTCAGCAGCGTGGCGGCAGCCGGCAGCCTGTATGGATGGCGGAGCGACGCCCTCCTCCTCGGTGCGGCGCTCTGGGCACTCACGGCCGCGATCAGGCGCCTCCGCTCGGTCCTCTGACGAGCCGCCTCAGGTCCTCCGGTTCGTCGACGTCCCGACCAACGCATTCGGTGAAGGGGCACTCCACGATCATCTCAGGGTGCGCGGCCGCGACCGCCTGGCCGCCCATATCGCCCCGCAGCACGGCCAGCTCGGGAAAGAATCGCCGATCGAAGATTCGTGGGTTCCCGGCATGGTCCCCGTACCGTGGCACCACGATAGTGCCGGGGCGGAATGCCTGGCAGAGCTGGCGAATCACCTGCTCGTCGACGAGCGGCTGGTCGGCGACGCCGATCAGGGCAGCCTCGGTGATCGCCGCGAGCGCCGCGACTCCGAGCCTGACGGAATAACCGATCCCGCGCCCGGGCTCCGCGTTGACGACCGTCTCGACACCAAGCCCGTCAAGGACGGCACCGATCCCCGGAGCTGCCGGAATCACCACCACCACCGGGCTGAGCCCGCCGGCCAGCTGCGACCGCACCGCCCGGAGGACAAGTGGCTCTCCCTGCCAGGGCTCGAGCAGCTTGGGCCGTCCGAAACGCCTGGACTGGCCCGCGGCCAGGAGGATGCCGGCGATCACCCGTCGGGGGCAGCCTGCACGTCGCGCATGGGCTGAGTCTAGCCCGCGCTTAGACTCGATAGATGGCCGTCGCCGCACCCCTGCAGACCAGTCGGGGCATCCTCGATCAAATGGCGAGCCGGCTTTTTGAGGCGGCGCCGCGCTTTGCCGCCCTCTCCATCGAGGACCGACGCCGATTGCTCGAGGCGATGTCGGCCGGCTACGCCCGGGTCGCTCCGGACACGGTCCGGGCCGCGTGCGAGGCGAAACGCATTCCCATGGGCAGCCCACTCGAGGGAGAGGAATGGACGCTGGGCCCGGTCATCACGCTGCACAACTTGCGACAGCTCCGCGCCTCGCTGGCATCACTGGGCCGCTCCGGCACGACCCGGGTCGGCACGATCGATGAGACCGTAGATGGCCGGGAGCGCACCTCGGTCTTTCCGGCGGGTGCGCTCGATGCCGTATTGTTTCGCGGCGTCCGGGCTCGATCCCACCTGCAGCCCGGCGCTCGCGCGACAGATCGCGCCGGCTTCTATCGGCGGCCGGGTCACGCCGGGGTCGTCGTCCTCGTGCTCGGGGCGGGCAACGTCAATGCGATCACGCCGCTCGACGTGACGAGCAAGCTGTTCAACGAGGGGAAGGTCTGCCTCGTCAAGATGAACCCCGTGAACGCCTATCTCGGACCGTTCCTCGAGGTTGCCTTCGCCGACGCGATCGCCGCCGGGTACCTCGCGATCGCCTATGGCGGCGTGGACGAGGGCGAGTACCTGGCCCACCACCCTGCGGTGGACGAGATCCACCTGACCGGGTCGGACCGCACGCACGATGCGCTCCTCTGGGGTGAGCCCGGCCCTGCCCGCGACGCTCGCAAGGCAGAACAACAGCCACTGCTGTCCAAGCCGATCACGTCGGAGCTGGGCAATATCTCACCCGTGATCGTCGTCCCCGGCTCCTACACGCGCGCGCAACTTGCCTGGCAGGCGGAGAACGTCGCCGCGGGGGTAGTGAACAATGCCTCCTTCAATTGCAACGCGAACAAGATGCTCATCACCGGCCGCGGGACGGGAGGGGCGGGGTTCATCGAGGCGATCGAAGAGGTTCTGCGATCGGTCCCACCTCGCTACGCGTACTATCCCGGCGCCCAGGCGCGCTACCGGGCGCTGACGAGCGGCGACCGACACCTCGACGTCATTGGGAGACCCGCGCCCGGGGCGTTGCCCTGGACGATCATGCGGGACCTGGACCCGGAGGACGCCACGGACTCGGCCTTCCGCACCGAGCCGTTTTGTTCCATCCTCTCGCAAACCTCCTTCGAAAGCGCCGATCCGCTCGACTTCCTCGACCAGGCGGTCCAGTTTGCGAATATGCGCCTCTGGGGGACGCTGGTGGCGACGATCGTCGTGCCGCCGCGAATGCTCGCCGACCCCGCGCTGCGCGCCGGGCTCGATCGGGCCATCGCCGCGCTCCACTACGGGACGGTCGGGGTCAACATCTGGGGCGCCTACGGGTTCGCCATCGGGACGCCGTGGGGTGGTCACCCGAGCGCATCACTCGCCGACATCCAGAGCGGACTCGGGTTCGTGCACAATACCGCGATGCTGGAAGGTGTTGAAAAGACGGTGCTCGAGCAGCCGATCGTAAACGCGCCGAAACCGATTCACTTCCCCAGCCACCGCACCGCTCGGACGCTGGGCCGCCGGCTCAGCGAGGTGGAGGCGACGGGCAGCTGGGCAAAGTTACCAGGCGTCCTGAGCGCAGCGCTCCGCGGCTGATCAGCTGGCGGCGATCGGGGTTCCCGGATCGGCCAGGTGGACCCAGGTCAGCCCGTCGGGCAGGTGCATGACCTTGCCGTCGGAGCCGAGAAACGTCAGCGGAAGGTCCGGATTGGCGAGATTCCACGTCGCCGTGTAGTGGTGGCCCTGGCTGAAGATGTCGGCCGGGCCGGTTCCGAGCAGGTCGAAATCAACCGCCGGCGCGCCCAGGACGTCGGTGAAGCCGGCATCGTGATGCGCCACCTGCAGAACGATGACGTTGACCGGCTTGATCGCCTGCCCGGTATTGCGATCCAGCAGTGGGCCGTCGACGGTCGCGTAGGCGTACGCCCCGTCACCCGCAGAGTAGGTGTAGATGACCCGATGAAACGACGTCTGATCGAACTGGATGCGGGTCGCCGCCTGAGGCGCGGGGCTCGCAGCGGGAACCCCCGGAGCGGGCAGCTTGTAGGTGATCCTCGGCGCGTACTTGCTGAGGCCCTGGGCGAGGCGGTCGCCGCTGGTGGTCAGGTTGTGAGGGGCACGCCGGGTGGGGTCGCGGACAAAATACGCACCGCCGTCCGAGCCCTCCGTCAGCGATGGGATGTTCTGCTGCTGGATCGCCTGCAGCACCTTGGTGTTGGCGCCGGAAAAGAAGATGACGCCGTGGTAAGCGCGCTGCAGGCGCAGCGTGACCGGGCGCGCACTACGGACCGGCTCGATGCGCTGACTGCCCGAGGGCTGGAGGTAGATGGCGGTCAACCGCGTGATGCCGCCCTCGGCCAGGTACTCGTAGACGAGGTTCGCTTGCTGCAGGCCTGACAGCGGCCGGGCGAGCGGCGAGTTCTCGATCTGGACCATCGCCGGTCCCGGCCGAGACGGGGTCGGCGTGGGCGTCGCGGCCGGCGAGGCCGCCGGGGTGCCGCACGCCGAGAGCAGGAGCAGACCGCCGGCAAGACCAGTGCAGAGATGTCGAGAGAACCGTGTCACGCGACGTATGAGTATAGGAAACGCGCCGGGGTAAACCGGCTGTGCTAGCGTCGAGAGTGATGCTGCCGCACGAAATGCTGCAAAGCCAGGTCCAGGTGGAGCGCTCACTGCTCAGCCGGGTGATAACGTGGCTCGCCCTCTCGCTGGCGCTCACCGCCGGTGGCGTCTACCTCTTTGTCAACGGCTTTGGCGTCGGCATTAACCCATGGATTTTCCTGATCGCGGCGTTCGGGCTGATCTTTGCCATCCAGGCAACCGCACGGTCAAAGAACCAGGTGCTGGCGGGTGGCCTGTTTGGCGTCTTCTCCGTGGTCGAGGGACTGTTCATCGCGCCGGTGGTCAGCTATTACGCGAAGCAGAGTCCTGATGCAATCGGCCAGGCCTTGCTCGGAACGGTCGGCATCTTCCTGGTGGCGGCCGCCGTCGTCTACCTGACCAGCATCAACCTCGCCGCCTGGGGCCGCTGGCTGCTGGGCGCCCTCCTGGTTGGCATCGTGGTAAGCATCGCCACCCTCTTCTTTCGCCTCCCCATCAGCACGCTCGCTCTCAGCGTCGGCCTGGGCGTCATCTTCATCGGCCTGACGTTCTACGATTTCTGGCGGGTCAAGGCGGAGCGGGCCGGCGACAACAACGCGCTGCTGCTGGCGCTCAGCCTCTACCTTGACTTCATCAACATTTTTCTGATCCTGCTGCGGATCTTCGGCCGCCGGAACTAGACCGATGCGCGCCGCGGTCATCGAGCAATATGGCAACCCTCCGGTGGTGCGCGAGATGCCACCTCCGCCGGCGGCGGATGGCGCGACCCTGATCGAGGTGCTCGCCGCGCCGCTCAACCCCGTCGACCTCTCGATTGCCAACCGGCGCTTCTACGGCGATTCGCCCAAAATTCCCTACGTCCCGGGGCGCGAAGGGGTGGGCCGGGTGCTCAAGGGGTCGTCGATGCAACCGGGAACACGCGTTTACTTCGAGGTCGACGGACCGCACGGGTCACTCGCCGAGCAGAGCGCGACGAGCCCAATCCACCTGGCCGAGGTGCCTTCCGGCGTCAGCGACGCGGCGGCGGCCTGCCTCGGAATCGCGGCGCTGGCAGCCTGGCTGGCGCTGGAGTGGCGTGCCATGCTGCGCCAGGGGGAAACCGTCCTGGTGCTCGGCGCGAGTGGCGCGCTCGGCATGATTGCGGTGCAGGCTGCCAGGCTCCTTCAGGCGGGACGGGTGATCGCGGCCGCGCGATCCGCCGAGGGTCTCAAAAAAGCCACCGGGCTGGGCGCGGACGTCACGGTCCCGCTCCCCGGCGACGACGGTCTGACCGAGCGTTTCAAGGAGGCGGCGGGCGGCCCGATCGACGTGGTGATCGACCCGCTCTGGGGCCCGCCGGGGTTGGCCGCCATGAAGGCCCTGCGGGTTGGCGGTCGGCATGTCCAGCTCGGTCAGGCGGCCGGGGCCGAGATCGACCTGCCTTCCTCGGTCGTTCGCGGAAAGCAACTGACGATCCTGGGCCATACGAACTTCGCGGTCCCCTGGGAGGTCAAGGCGCGGGCCTTTCAGACGATGGCAGTCCATGCCCTGGCGGGCCGGCTGCGGGTCGAGTACGAAACGCTTCCGCTGGAGGAGACCCCACAGGCCTGGCAGCGCCAGGCCTCGTCGCCTGGCCGGAAACTGGTCCTGCTGCCCTAAGCGGCGATTCCGATCTTGCGCAGGGCCGGCCCGAGTTGCCGGGTGTTGCGCGTCTTGCGCTCCCGCCAGTCCAGGATAAGATCCGCGAAGGCCGACTTCGACATCCGCTCGCGGCGCACGACGCTGGTCTTCAGGTCCGTGATCTCGAGTTCGACCCACAGGATCCCGGTCTGGACCACCCGCGCCGGATATTCGTTATCGTCGATCAACCGCGTGAGTTCGAGTTCCCCAAGCATCGTTCTTACCACCCATTTTGTTACGGAACCGGTTGCTGACTGCTCTTATTGATACCCAACGAGGCATTCGAGGAAATCCGTCACCGGGCGAAATACGGCTTCGGCCTGATCTCGACGGAGCCCCGCTAAACTTAGGTCCGTGCTCGCCGACCTTCACATGCATTCCACCGTGAGTGACGGCTGGCGGGACCCGGACGAGGTGGCCCACCTGGCCGCGGACCAGGGCGTCCGCGTGATGGCCCTGACCGACCACGACTCCTTCTTTGGCGTCACCCGCGCGATGCAGGTGGCCCATCGCCGCGGTCTCGGCTACATCGCGGCGCTGGAGGTCACCACCTACCCCCCGAACCAGATGCGCCACATTCTCGGCCACGGCGTCGACATGGACAACCGGCGCCTGCTGGCCATGATCCGCCGGACGCAGCGTGTGCTTCGCCTTCAGACCGAGGCCTGGATCGCCGTGCTCGACGCCCAGGGCATCGGCCGCGAGCTCGGCCTCGATGCGTACCGGCATAAGGCCATGGTCATGCCCGGCGCGGTCCTGAAGGTCATCCTGCAGCATCGCCTGATGACGGAGAAGGACGCCTGGGACAGTGTGCGGGCCGCTGTGGATCACATGCCCCCCGACTTCTACGCGCCGATCCCGTCGCCGGAGGAGGCGGTCGAGACGATCCATGCTGCCGGCGGCCTGGCCGTCCACGCGCATCCGGGGTCGGTTCCAGACCAGGACCAGATGAAGGCGGTGCTACCGCTGGTCGACGGCCTGGAGGTGTACACGAGGCGGCACAGCCCCGAGCAGGTCCTCTTGTACGAGGAGCTGGCCAGGCAGCACAACCTCCTGATGACGGTCGGCACCGACTACCACGGCTTCAACGGCGATGCCTACGCGGCTCCCCGGGTGACGATCGATGTCCGCTACCTGGAGAAGCTGGGATCGCGGGTCCACTGGCCGGTGCTGGAGCAGGCGTCGTGAGCCCCACGCTGGTCGAGGCCGCCGTGGCCGAGGCGCGTGCGGCGTTGCTCGAGGTCGGCGGTCGAGAAACGACGCCCCTGGCGGCAGGCATCGAACGGCTAGCCGCGGTTCCGGCGTTCAGCGTGATGGCGACCGCGTCGATCGCGTCCCGGCCCCAGTGGGCGGGCCTGGTCGATGACCTCTTCGAGCGCCCGGCTCTCAGAAATGCAAGGGCGGGACTTCGCAACGCGCTTGCCTCGACGCTCAGCGGCGACACACTGTACCGGAATGTCTTCTTTTCGTTCGCGGATGCGGTGATCCTGTGGCATTACGGCCACACGCAGGAACGCACCGGCGCGGCGCGGCTCGACGTCGTCTACGCGGCACTGCTGCGGCTGCTGCGGCGTGACGCGGAGTTCCTGACCGGCCCGACCCCCGAGGAACCCGATGTCGCCTTTTTCCACCGCTTGCGCCGGATCAAATTGACCCAGGACGACGCCTACCCGCTGCTCCGCCGGGCGGGGCGGTTGATCGGCGCCGTCGAAGCCGAGGTCAGCGAGGTAAAGATCCACGCCGTCCGCGGCAGCATGTTGACCAGCTATCTCACCTTCAGCGGCCAGGTCATCGCCATGGCACGGGCCTTGCGGGAGGGGCGTGCGGCGATCGCAAAAGACGATGTGACCGCCGGCCTGCTCGCCATGCTGGCGCTGCTACAAACCGCGCCCGCCGACCTTCCTCGCTGACGCTAGAGGCCGCCGACGGGCAGCTCGTCGATGAGCACGGTCGGGCTCCCGACGAAGCCGCCGGCAAAGATGAAGCGCAGGTCGCTGGCCACCGCCGAGACCCGCTTGAGCAGGTCGATGACGTTGCCGGCCACGGTCAGCTCACGCACCGGCCGGGTCAGCTGGCCGTTCTCGATCCAATGGCCGGTCAGGCCGAGTGAGAACTCGCCCGAGACGGGGTTGACGGTATTCAGCCCGTGGAGCTGCGAGACATGCAGCCCATTGCTCACCCGGCTGAGCAGGGCGTCGCGATCGATGTCGCCGGGCGTCAGCACCAGGTTGGTGACACCCACCTCCGGCACGCTCTTGTAGGAGCGCACCGCGCTCCCGGTGGAGCGGTCGCCACTGCGCCGCGCGGTATAGGTGTTATGCAGGTAACCGCGGAGCGTACCCTGCTGGATCAATTCCGTGCGGCGGGATGGGACGCCTTCCCCGTCGAACGGCCGGCTGGCGAGCCCATCGGGAAGCCGGGCGTCGTCGGTGATCGTGACCAGGTCGCTCGCCACCGCTTGCCCGACGCGGCCGGCCAGCAGCGAGCGTCCTTTCAGGACCGCGTCGGCAGAGAAGGCACTGGAAAGGATGCCCAGGATCATGGCGGCGGCGTGCGGGTGCAGGACGACGGGCACCTTCGCGGTCGGCACCCGCGACGCCCCCAGCAGGCCGGCGGCGTTCTCGACCGCCTCGAGCGCGACGGCCTCGAGGTCGAGCGCGTCCATGTCCCTACCGTGGGTGAAGGCGAAGCCTGACTGCATCTCGGTGCCCGCTTCCGCGATCGTCTCCAGCACGCCGTAGGCGACGCTGCGTTGATAGTCGACGCCCAGCCCGCGGCTGTTGTAGATCTCGACCTGCCCCGACCCGTCGCTGTAGACCGCCTCGCTGACCCGCTTGACCCGAGGGTCGAGCGAGATCGCACGGCGCTCCATCTCGAGCGCAAAGTCAATTTTGCGCTGCGGATCAACCCGGCTGAGCGCTGGCGAATAGAGCCCATTGAGCGGTTCGATCGGCTGGGTCTCCGGGAGCACGTTGGCTTCGTCCGGGTGGTTGTAGCGGCCGTTCTCCAGCGCCTCCTCGACCAGCGCGTCGAGCGCCAGGTCATCGGTGTCAGAGGTGTAGGAGAACCCGACGCGGCGCTCCCGCAGGGTGCGCAGGCCGATCCCGCGACTCTCGGCGGACACCAGCGATTCGATCTCCTGTTTGTAGACCTTGACGGTGAACTCGGTCCCTCGGGAGATATAGACCTCGGCGTCCTCCGCGCCCTGGCGGCGTGCCCGGTCCAGCACCCGCTCCGCCGCCGGATTCACGGGCGCATCGCGCCGCCGCCAGCCACGCCGGTGCCGCCGACGGTCAGCTCGCTGATCCGGATCGTCGGCTGACCGACCGAGACCGGGACGCCCTGGCCTTCTTTGCCACAGGTGCCCGGCGCGAGCTTCAGGTCGTTGCCGACCATGTCGATCTTGTGCAGCGCCTCGGGACCGTTGCCGACGATGGTCGCCCCTCGTACCGGCCGCCCGACCCGGCCAGCCTCGATCAGATACCCCTCGGTCACGGCGAAGACGAAATCGCCGCTGGTCACGTCGACCTGGCCGGCCCCGAGTTTCTTGGCGTAGAGCCCCCGCGGAGTGGCGGCGATGATGTCCTCGACCGAATGGGCCCCGGCGGCGATGAACGTGTTCGTCATCCGGGGGATCGGGAGGTGCTGGTAGGACTGCCGCCGGCCATTGCCGGTCGGGGTGTGATGCTGCTGACCGGCACGCAGCCGGTCGTACATGTAGCTCACCAGGACGCCGTCCTGGATCAGCACGTTCCGCCGGGTCGGCACTCCTTCGTCATCGACCGCCAGCGTCCCCCAGCGGCTTGGCAACGTGCCGTCGTCGATCGCGGTGACGATCGGGCTCGCCACCGGCTGTCCGATCTTGCCCCCGAACACCGTCGAGCCCTTGCCGACGAAGTCGGCTTCCAGCCCATGGCCGCACGCCTCATGGAAGAGCACGCCGCCGAACTCGTTGCCGATCACGACCGCCATCGTGCCCGCCGGTGACGGCCCAGCATCCAGCAGCGCGATCGCCCGCTCCGCGGCCATTCGGGCGTAGACGGCGGGCGAGGTCTCGTCGAAAAACTCGAAGCCGCGTTGCGATCCCGGCGCTTCCATCGCGGTCTGGATCTCCCCATTGCGTTCGGCGACGGCATGGATCATCAGCCGGATCCGTGTGCGAGAGTCGCCATGCCGGATGCCCTCCGAGTTGGCGATGAGGACCTCCTGGGCGCTCTGGCCGTAGCCGACGCCCACCTGCTTGATGTCTCCGTGCACGTCGCGGGCCGCGTGATCGGCCTCCATCAGCAGTTCGATCTTCGCCTCCGGGCCGACCGAGTCGGGCAGGACCTCCACCGGTTGCGGCTTGTGCGGGATTCCGGTCACCTTGGTCAAGGACAGGGTGCCGCCGCCCCGCCGTCCGATCGCGGCTGCGAGGTCGGCCGTCGCCAGTAGTCCGTCCTCGGAAAGATCTTCGGTGTAGATGTAGCTGACGGTTCCGCCGTGGATGATGCGAAGCCCGGCCCCATGGTCGTTCCCCGAGTTGACGCGCTGGACCTTGCCCTCTTCGACACTGATCGCCTGATTGCGCTTGCGTTCGACGAAAAGCTCGACGAAATCCGCGCCGGAGCGGAGGGCGCGCTTGATCACGCCGTCGACGAGGGAGGGCTCGATCAGGGGCGTGGTCAGGGCCGTCCTAGCCGGCGCCCTTGGCGTAGCTGTGGAGGCCGACGATCCACAGGTTGACGGCGTACAGGGTCACCATGATCGAGATGAAGCCCGCCGTCGCGATCAAAGCGGTGCGACGCCCACGCCAGGCCCGGAGCCCGTGCGCGTGCAAGTAGATCGCGTAGATCATCCAGGTGATCGCTGCCCAGGTTTCCTTCGGGTCCCATCCCCACCAGCGGCCCCAGGCATGCTCACCCCAGATTGCGCCGGCCATGGTGCCGAAGGTCCAGATCGGAAAGCCGAGGAGAATCGCGCGGAACGTCAACCGGTCGAGCGTTTCCAGTGAGGGGAGGCGGGCCGCGATCGCGGAGCCGTGCAGCCATGACCGGACAATGCCGCTCCGATCCTTGAGCAGGTAGAGCCCGGCAAAGACGAAACTGGACACCAGGATTCCCGACGAGGCCATCATGCTGCTGACGTGGATCTTGAGCCAGTAACTTTGCAGTGCCGGCACCAGCGGCTCGGGTGACTGGTAGAGGCCGTAGCCGACGCCCATCAGCGCCACCACGACGAAGAGCGCGAGGCCGCCGCCGAGCGAGGCGACCGGATAGCGGACCGTCATCAGCAGGAAGACGGTCACCGCGACGAGCGCGCACATCGAGCTGTACTCGTACATGTTGGCCAGCGGATAGTGCGAGTCGGCGAAGCCGCGACTGATGATGGCGCCCAGATGTACGGCCGCGCCGGGGACGACCAGGACCAGTCCGAGCCAGCGCAGGCTGTCGCGCCGGTAGGCGAAGTACGCGAAGTAGAAGAACATCGCGCCGACGTAGAAGAGCATCGCCGCGAAATAGAGGTGGAGCGAAAGGTCGGCGACCGACCCGGGCAACCGGGCGAGGTCACCGCGAACGAGGAGGAATCCGAGCAGGTAGAACGGCACCGGGGTGAGCCGCCATGGCGTGAGCGGCGAGCGGCCCGTCGATGCGGCCTGGGTCGCGACGCCCTCGCTGACGGTCAGTCGGGCCATCAGGCGCCCGCCCGGACGGGAGTCTTGACCGGCGTGAGCGGGATCATCTGCATGGTGTCGTCCCGGAACCGGACGCGCTGGAACGTGATGCAGTTCACGGGACAGTGATCTTCGCAGATCCGGCAGTTCGTGCAGCGGTCGTAGTTCACGAGGATTTTGCCCGCCTTCCCGCCGAACTCTTCGCCGAGCACGGTGTTACAGATTTCGACCGACCCCCCGCTCGACGTGTCGCGATTCTCACCGAAGACGACGACGTCGAGCGCCTTCTCCGGGCAGACGTCGTCGCAGGCGCCGCACAGGATGCAGGTCGATTCGTCGACATGGTGGACCGTGTCGCACTGGAAGCAGCGCAGCGCCGCCGTGATCGCCTGCTCGTCGTTCCACGACAGCTCGACCGGGCTCATGTCCATGCGCTTCTCGGCGGGCAGGATGGGCGGCTCCTCGCGCGGATAGTAGTCGGCTTCCCGGTGGTCGTCGGTCGTCTCGAGCACGGTGAGCGGGATCGCATCCCGCGGGACGGCGGCCCCGAGGAATTCGTTGATCGCACGCGAGACGCGATGGCCCCAGGCGACCGCGTTCACGATGAAGGACGGCCCCTCAACGCAATCGCCACCGGCGAAGAGCCTGGGAACCTTCGTGTGACCACCCGTGTCCGCCTCCATCAGTTTGCGCGGCGTCAGCGGCACGCCCTGATCCTGCGGGAAGTCCATGATCTGTCCGGAGGCGAAGATCGCGTAACGGCAGGGGATCACGTGCTCGCTGCCGGGGATCTTTTGCACCGTATTGATCAACAGCTTGCCGCTTTCGGGATCGAACTCGAGCTTTTTCTCGTCGACGCGGATGAACTCCACGCCGTTGACGTGGCCGCGCTCGTCCGCCTTGATCGCGTTGACGATCACTCCCGTGTGTAATTGGAGCCCGATCTCGCGAGCCTCGACCAGCTCGTTGCCGAAGGCGGGGAGCCGGTCGGCCGGTTCGATCGAGACCATCCAGGCTTTGCGCGCGCCGCTCTTGATCGAGGTCTGCGCCGCATCGGTGGCGACCGCGCCTCCACCGATGACGACGACGTCGCCGCCTCGAGGGAAGCTCTCCGGAACGATGTCATAGGATCGGATCCGAAGGAACTCCATTGCTGAAATGACCTCGGGGAGATCCGAGCCGGGTACCGGCAGGATGCGGCCGGTCATCATGCCGACCGAGAGGAAGACCGCGTCGTAGTCGGCCAGCAACTGCTCGACCTTGATATCCTTGCCGACGTTCTTCTCGAGCAGCACGTTGACGCCGGTATCGACGATCATCTCGATCTCCCAGAGCAGCTGGTCCATCTCGAAGCGAAAGTGCGGGATGCTCGTAGAGAGCAGACCACCCAGTTTCTTCTCGCGCTCGTAGAGGTCGACGCCGTAGCCCATCAGGCGGAGGTCCTGGGCAGCGGTGAGCCCTGCCGGCCCGGCGCCAACCACCGCGACACGCTTGCCGTTCTCGGGGGCCCGGCGGTAGTCGATCTTCATCCGGCGGGCCCAGGCGTAATCCGTAGCGAAGCGCTTCAACGACTTGATCGACACCGCGTTCTCCGGACCCTGGACCCAGCCGCGCTTGCAGTCGGTCTCGCAGGGATGGTTGCAGAGGCGCCCGAGCATCGAAGGGAACGGGTTGGTTTCGTGAATGACGAGCCACGAATCCAGGTAGCGGCCCTGCGACACGTAGTCGACGTAGGTGGCAATGTCCTGGTGGATCGGGCAGGCCCGCTGGCAGGGTGACACGGGGACGTTCAGACCAAGGTCCTTGCGGCCGGTAAAGACCTTGTTGGAGGCGGTGTCCGTGGTGGTCTTCCCGATCTCGGCAAGAATATCGATGGCGCCAACCAGGCCCACCGTGCGCGCCGTCTTTTTGAAGAGCGGGCCCTCGTCCTCGCTCAGCAACAGCGCCGGCGTGTCTTCGCGGACCATGATGTCGGCGCCCGACTCCATCGAATCGGCGAGGTTCCGCCCGGGCAACGGGCGGCGCATGAACTTCTCGACCGGACCGGCGCCATCCCCGTAGAGGGCGAGCGCCTCCCGGTGTGAGAACAGCCCAACCGGAATCCCGGCGCGCACGACGAGCAGCGCGTCCGCCCCCGACACGATCAACTGCTCCAGCGCGGCGGCCGCGTCCTCATTCGCCGAGCAGGTCGGGCCGATCGGATGCAGCAGCTTGCTGAGGCTCGGCATCAGCGTGGACTCATGGCGCGGCCCAGGTCCCGAAGCGTCAGGGCTCCAACCGGCATCCCGGCTTCGGTCGTCACCAGGACCAGGTGGCGGCCGGTTTCACGGAGGAGTGCGACCGCCTCCCCGAGCTGGGTGTAGGGACGCACTTCCGGCAGCGGGGTCCGGATGACGTCGGCGACCTTGACGCCCAGGCGGGACTTTACGTAGCGCTGGAGGATGTCGAGGTAAGACACGTACCCGAGGCTCCGCTGGTCCACGATCACGGGCAACTCCAACTGCCGGTTCTGCGCCATCATTCGCGCCGCCTGCGCCAGGCTCGTATTCGGGAAACAAAACGCAAATTGCGCCGACATCGCCTGCTCAACCGTGCGCAAGTCGCGGATGGCCGTGGGCATCAAGCGCAAATTATAGGTGGGCGCCCGCGCCCTTCGAACGCGCGGGCGTCATGCTCCCGACAGACGACTGTAACGGCGACGTGACGGAAGACGTGGCCGCCCTCCGTTATACCGGCGGAGTTGGCAGAGAACCTCGCGCAGCAATCGACAACCGACCTGGTCGACCCCAAGCCACGGATCGTGTTGCCCTACCGGAGCCCGTTCAACCGGTTCGTCCGGCTGCTCGGCATGGTCACCCTGCTGGGTTCTACCCTCGGCCTGCTGGCGGCGGTCGCCGGCTTCCCCTTGAACTGGGGCAGCATGCTGGGGGCTCTTGGGCTGAGCATCGTGCTGATCGGCTACAGCATCCGGCCGAGCCTGCGGCGACCTCGCTTCTAGTCCGGGGCCAGCAGCCGCAGCACCGCCGCCGTCATCACCCGCAGCCCGATCGCGAGGCAGCGCTCGTCGACTGAAAACTCGGCCGTGTGATGCACGACGGGCGGCCCCTCCGGGGCCCCGCCGAGGAGAAAGAAACACCCGGGGCGCGCCTCGAGGAAATAGGCAAAGTCCTCCCCCACCATCAGGGGCTCGAAGGGCACGACCGCGGCCTCCCCCAGCACCGTTCGCGCCGCCCCGGCGACCAGCCGGGCGACCGCGGAGTCGTTGACGGTCGGTGGCGTCCCGCTGTCGTGCCGAAAGCCGCAGGAGCCGCGCATCGCCTCCGCGATGCCCGCCGCGAGCTCGCGGATTCGGTTCAGCAGCCGGGCGCGGAGCTCAGCATCGAAGGTCCGGAGCGTGCCGAGGATGACCACCTGGCCAGCAATAATGTTGTGAGCGCTGCCCCCATGGATGCTGCCCAGCGTCACGACGACCGGCGCCCGCGGTGAGGTCTCCCGGCTGACGAGCGTCTGCAGGGCGCCCACGATTTCGACCGCGATCACGATCGCGTCGACCGTCGCCTCCGGCATCGCCCCGTGGCCGCCCTTGCCGCGGACTGTCAGCGTGAAGAAGTCGGCACTGGCCATCATGGCGTCGCCGCGGACCGAGACCTGGCCCGTCGGCAGACCCGCCCACACATGCAGGCCGACGACGCGATCGACGCCGTCGAGCACGCCGGCCTCGACCATCGCCCTGGCGCCGCCGGCACCTTCCTCCGCCGGCTGAAACGCGAAGCGCACGGTACCGGGCAAACGATCGGCGTTCGCGGAGAGATAACTTGCGAGCTGGAGCGCGATCGCCATGTGGACATCGTGGCCGCAGGCATGCATCACGCCCTGATGCCGGGAGCGGAACGGTAAATCGCCCGCCTCGGTGATCGGTAACGCATCCATGTCGGCGCGCACCAGTAGGGAGCGACCTGGTAGCTTGCCCTTGATGTCCGCAACCACACCGGTGCCGGCGACGAAATGGACGTTATCGACCGAGCCCATGCCATCGAGCGTCCTGGCAATGTAAGCGGCTGTCTGATGTTCCGCGAAAGCCAGCTCAGGTTCCGAATGGAGATGGCGGCGGTGATCGATCAGGCCCTGCTGCGTCTTCGCGTCGATCCGCAGCAGATCGTCTTGTAGCCCAGTCGCCATCCGGACATTCTGGCAAACGGGTAGACCGGCCGAGTTCGTCCATGACTTACGGCCCCACGGTCTGGTCAAATCTAGCTGTGGACCGCAGCGCGATCCAAGAGCTGTTTGCCTTCACCGACTACAGCTGGCGCGCCTACGAGGCCCTGATCCGGCCGCTGGGTGACGGATTGCTCCTGAAGCCGGCGCCCGGTTCGGGCTGGCCGGCCCTGGCCGATGCGCTGCGGCATATCAACTGGGCCTACGTTCGCTGGCTTGCCGACCCGTCCGGCACAAGCGATCAAGCCGTGGAAGATGTGACGTCCTGGGACCAACTCGAGGCCTACCGGCGCCGTGTTCGGGATCACGCCCGGACATACCTGGACGGGCTCGGTCAACGTGAACTGGTCACACCCCGGGAGATGAACGTCGACGGTGAGACGCTCGTCTACAGCCCCGCGGACATTTTTGTCCACGTCCTGCTTCACGAGCGCCAGCATCACGGAGACCTGAACACGCTGCTCTTTCAGTTGGGGCTTGAGGTGCCGGTCGTGGAGTTCAGGTTCTCGCTACCCGTCAAGCTGCCAAACTGAATTCGATGCCACGATCGCTGGCGGAGTATCAGCGCAAGCGCGACTTCACGAAGACGGCTGAACCGCGCGGTGCTCCGGACCCGAGCGGCCAGAACCGCTTCGTCGTGCAAAAGCACTGGGCGACACGCCTCCACTACGACTTCCGGCTGGAGATGGAGGGCGTCCTCGTCAGCTGGGCCATACCCAAGGGGCCGACCTTGAACCCCGCGGAACGGCGGCTCGCGGCGCATGTCGAGGATCATCCGGTCAGTTACTACGACTTCGAAGGCACCATCCCAAAGGGCGAGTACGGCGGCGGCACCGTGATGGTCTGGGACTGGGGCACCTTCGAGCTGGAGGAGTTGACGCCCGCCCAGTCCTTGCGGCGCGGCGAGGTGAAATTCCGGCTGCACGGGGCTCGGTTGACAGGCCGCTATACCGTGGTCCGCACTCGATCCGAAAAAGACTGGTTGCTGATCAAGAAAAAGGACGAAGCGGCCGATCCGAGCTTCGACATCGAGAACTTTGACACCTCGGTCAAGACGGGGCGCTTGAAGGAGGAGATCGAACAGGGCAAGGATGCCGTCTGGTCGAGCCGCCGTGAGGAAGGCCAGGGCGGACTGATCAACCTCGCCAATGCGGAAAAGGGGCCGATGCCGAAGAGCATCGCCCCGATGAAGGCGCAACTCGTCGATGAGCCCTTCGACGACGACCGCTGGCTCTATGAGGTGAAGTGGGATGGCATCCGGCTGGTGAGCTTCATCGACCACGACAAGGTATCCCTCCAGACGCGTGCCGGCCGGATCGTCGACGCCGAGTACCCGCAGCTGCAGGGCATCAGCCTGCAGGTGAAAGCGAAACAAGCGATCCTCGACGGCGAGGTCGTCGTCCTCGACGAGAACGGTCGGCCCTCGTTCCAGCTGCTCCAAAACCGGGGCAAGGACTCGGGCCCGATGCAGTACGTCGTCTTCGACATCCTCTACTTCGACGGGCAGCGACTCCTACGGGTTCCGCTTGAAGACCGTAAGCGCTTACTGCGGGAAGTGGTGCGCGACGCGGGCGTGCTCAAGTACTCGGACCACGTGCTGGGTGAGGGCACAGCGTTCTACCGAGCGGCCGAGGCAAACCACCTGGAGGGCGTAGTAGCCAAGCTTCGCGACAGCCCCTACCAGCCGGGGGTTCGGAGCAGTGCCTGGCTCAAGATCAAAACCGCCCTCACGCAAGATGTCGTCATCGGCGGGTTCACCGCGCCGCGTAACAGCCGCAAGCACTTCGGCGCCATCCTGGTGGGCGTCTGCGACGATCAAGGCAACCTGGTCTACGCCGGGCACACCGGCGGCGGCTTCGACGAAAAGACGCTGGCCGCACTCTCCAAACGAATGAAGCCGCTGATCATCAAGGACGCCGCCTTTAGCGGCAAGCCGCCGCACACGAATGAGAAGCCCACCTGGGTCAAGCCGGAGCTCGTCGCCGAGGTGAGGTTCGCCGAGTGGACCCGCGACGGTGTGATGCGAATGCCCGTCTTCCTGCGCCTGCGGGACGACGTCGAGCCCGCCAGCGTTCGGCGTGAGGTGGTGCGGGACGCGGAGAAGGAGAGCGCCCGGGCGGAAGCAACGCTCAAGGCACCGGTGCGAGTGGCCTCCACGACGGTCACGGTGGAAAAGCCTGCGAAACGGGCGGCGGGTCCCGTCGTCCGCGGTGCGCGGGCGCGGGTGCAACCGGACCTGCCCGGTACCCCCTTGAGCCGCGCCGCGACCCAGATCTCAAAGAAGCTCGGCACCAACATCCCTGGTGTGACGGCGAGCGAGCTCGAGGCGCTCGACGCGATCGGCAAGGAGGGCGACTGGGAGATCGGCGGGCGCGTCGTCCACCTCACGAACCTCGACAAGCTGCTGTTTCCCGAAGACAAATTTTCGAAACGGGACCTGGTCCGCTACTACAGCGAGGTCGCTCCGGTCCTGATCCCGTACTACTCCCGGCGACCGCTGTCTATGAACCCGCACCCGAACGGCATTCACGGGAAGAGCTACTGGGTCAAAGACAAGCCGGACTACGCCCCCGCCTGGATTCCGACCTTCCGCTACGAGGACCAGAAAAGTCTTAAGAACTGGATCCTGATCGAGGAAGTCGCCACCCTTGCCTGGCTGGCCAACCATGCGGTCATCGACCTGCATCCCTGGTACTCGCGCCGGGACAAGCCAGAATACCCGGACTGGTCGGTCGTAGACCTGGATCCTGCGGAAGGCGCGACGTTCAAGGACGTCATTGCCGTCGCGAAGGTCGTGAAGGGGGCGCTAGACCATCTCAAGCTCCGTGCGCTCCTGAAGACGACCGGACAGAGCGGTCTGCACATTTACGTCCCGATCGAGCGCCGGTACACGCTCGACGAGAGCCGCGCGTTTGTCGAAAAGCTCGCGCATGTGATCGCCGAGCTGATGCCCGACAAGGTCACGGAGATCTGGGAGGTCAAGCGTCGAACTGGCAAGATCCGGATCGACTACACGCAGAACGTGATCAACAAGACGCTCGCGGGGCCGTACTCGGTAAGGCCGGCCCTCCACGCGCCGGTGTCGACGCCCATCAGCTGGGACGAGCTGGACGATCCAAAGCTTCGCCCCGACCGCTGGACGATCACGTCCCTCGGGGAGCGACTGCTCAAGACCGGAGACCTGTTTTATGAGGCGCTCTCGCTTCGTCAGCGATTGCCGGTCCTCTGATGATGGAGCCATCGACTCAGCCGGAGAGCCTCCGAAACCTCCAGGAGAGGCTCGATCGCTGGATCAAAGAGCACGGCCGGTACTGGACGCCGCTTTCACAATATGCGCGACTCGCGGAAGAGGTCGGAGAGCTCGGGCGCGAGCTAAATTTTCGTTACGGGGACAAGCCTCGTGCGGCCAAGGATGCGCCGGGCAGCATTGCTGCTGAGCTCGGTGACGTCTTGTTCGTGATCATCCTCCTGGCCAATGACCTCGGCATCGACCTGGACCGCACGCTCCTTGCCACGCTCGAAAAGTACGAAGGCCGCCAGGCCTAGTCGCGCGGCGGCCTGCACCGCTTTTCCACAGGAGTTATGCACCTCCTGTTAGCTCGCGGTGGAAAAACGGGACCAACAAATGTTCCGTCTGGACTCGGGAAAGTGATGCCGCTATTTTTTGTCTTCCTCTCCTTTCGGAAAGCCCGGTTCATCGGCATGGGTCGTCCGAGCTGAGGGGAAGTGGTGACTCGCTTGACAGAGCGGGGAGCCAGCGCTACAATGCGGCAAACCTACATTTAGTGTCCACCTTGTGTTAGAGCCCCCACATTTAGGGGAGGAGTTGCGAACCAAGGCTCCGCGAAGGGGATGTCACCGGCGGCGGCAGACGTCGGGCGTGCGCGCAGCGCGCAACCGCTCGGATGTGGACTAGGGGAGAACCGTGCTCAGAAACACGCTTCGCATGATCAACCAGCAAGATCAGTGGTTCAACCAGTTGCGGCGCGAGGAATCCGCGCGCCGGACGCTGCGCTATTCGCTCTATCAGGCGCTCGAGCAGGTGGAGCGGCTCCTCGAGACGGACATGATGGAAGTACCGATCGAGATGCAGGCCCGCCTGCGCCAGATCGTCGACGACGTCGATCCCCAGCTCGCTTATCGGATCGACCAGGCCGGCGCAAGCGCCCTCGACATCCAGGACATCATCTTCGAAGCGCAAGACCGCTTGATCAAGCAGGTGCGGTCCGAAGCGTCCTGACTTACCGCGATCGCCTCGCCTCCTGCGGAGCCGCCCGGGGAATTTTCCCGGGCGGTTCTGCGTCTGGCCTCGACCACATGACACGGATCGAATAAATTAGTCAGGTGGCGGACGCGCTCGAATTCTGGGACCTCTGGCTCCCCGGCCCGGGAGCGACCGGCCTTTCCTTTGCCCGCTGCCGCGTCCTGGGGAGGGACGCACGCGATCGGATTCTCGTCCATGCCGCGCCACAGACGCTGCAGGTCACGGTCCGCGACGCCGACGACCGCGTCCTGGCCAGAGGGGAAAACCTGGTTCGACACCAACCCGGTCCGATGAGCTACCTCGTGCGCACCGGATCGCAGATCACGCTGGAGGACGGCTGGCCCACGTCGGCTGACCTCGGGCGCCTCGTCCTCCTACCCGGTGGTGAGGCCGGGATCCTCAAAGCCTGGTGGCATGCCGAGGACAGGAAGGAATGGCGCTGGCAGGTCGAGTTCTGGAACCAGAACCGCGACGCCGCGCGTTAAGCCTGCACGAAATACGAGCGGCAGGCGAGGTCGATCAGGTCCGGCTCCAGCCGGGGCGGGCGGCCGAGGAAGTACGCCACCTCGTCGAGCTGATTGAGGATGTCGCGGGGCTGGCAGCCACGGAACGGACGCTTGAAAGGCTTGTAATACCGGTCGAGCACGTAGTTATAGCCGGCCTCGTTGAACACGATTTCGTACTCCTTACAGGACCGCTCGAAGATCTGGCGGAACTCGAGAGGGGTCGGATCCGGAACATGGATCTTGTATCGGACCCGGCGCAGGAACGCCTCGTCCACCAGGGAGGCGGGCTCGAGGTTGGTGCTGAAGACGACCATGGCCTCGAACGGGGCGCCGACCGCCATCCCGGCCCCGGCCAGCGTCAGGTAGTCGATGCGGCGCTCCAGGGCCACGATCAGGCGGTTGAGCAGGGCGCGCGGCGAGGAATCCTGGCGGCCGAAGTCGTCAAGGAGAAAGATGCCGCCGTTGGCCTTGAGGTGGATCGGCGCCTCGTAGAAACGCATCAGAGGGTCGAATGAGGGGGCCAGCTGGGAGGTCGTCAGCTCACCGCCGGCCTTGACGAAAGGCCGCTTGATCAGCACCCAGCGGCTGTCGATGTTCGGGTTCAAGGCGCGGTTGACGCGCTGGTGATGGAGCGGGTCGAAGAGCCGCATGATCTGGCCTTCGATGTCGATCGCGTAGGGCACGAAGATCGGCTCCCCGAGCAGGTCGGCGCAGGCCTCGGCGATCGTGGTCTTGCCGTTGCCGGGCGCCCCGTACAGAAAGAGGGGGGCACGTGCATTCACGGGCGGGCCGAGCTGGACGAGGAGATCCGGGCTGAGCGTCAGGTGCTGCAGCGCGCGGGTCAGCCAGGCGGCAGTCACGTCCGCCTGGCTCACCTGGGAGCGGACCGAGATCTCGTACTGGGCGAAGGGAACCGGGGCCGGCCCGACGTAGTGGTCGCGCGCCAGCACGTCCCGGGCCCGGATGCGGCCGGGGTCCGTGATCAGGTAGCCAAGCGATTCGCCGAAGTCCTGGCTCATCGTCGGACCTGCCATCCGGCCGATCGTCTGGCACCAGCCCTGCTCGACGAGGCTCTGGATCGCCGGCGTCACGGTCGTATAGGGCAGGCAGGCCGCCGATGCCCAGTCCTTGGCCGACATCGGAGACTTGAAATACAGGTGTTTGAGGAGCAATTCGGCCAGACGGGCCACAGGGAGTCCAGAATCCTCGATCCGGGCCGGCGCGATCGGCACGAATTCGGGTTGGACGCTGGGCGGTGCCGGCTGGATGGCCATAGGAACGGCCCGCCCGGGGGCGGTCCGCTAGAGCAACCGGCCGCCGCGCGGGTTTCTTGCTACGCGTCGATCGCCGGCAAGCTACCGAAATAGCGCTCGACCGACAGGCCGTGGCGTTCCAGCTCGGCCCGGGCCAGCGGCTCGAAGCGGCGGAGATACCAGTCTTCGGCCGGATTGTGCGAGTAGGCGAGCAGCCGGTGGTAGGGCAGGGTATAGATCGCCCGGCCCGCCAGGATCTCGAGCATCTGCGGGGTCAGCTCGGGGCGTGCCAGCGCCCGGCGCAGGGTGACATGCACCCCCTGCATGTCGTAGATCAGCCGCACCCTTTTTGGCAGGAAGACCATCAGCATCAGGACGATCGGGATCGCGGCGACCACGATCGCGAGGATCAGGGCGAGGAGGTGGACGGCGTGCGATCCGGCCTGGCCCGCCGAGATCAGGGAATCGCCTGAGTGCGTTTTGAGCGCTGCCGCGGTCCGGTGGAGAAAATCGGAGAGGTAGGGCACCCCGCCCGGAATCGACTGGTCGAAGGACCGGATCCAGCTGTCGAAGGTCGTGCCGGCCTTGATCACACCCTGGGCAAGCGCGTCCAGCTGCAGCACAAGCCGCTGCACGAAAAGGCCGGCCTGGACCCAGACGAAGATCCAGGCCAGGACGAAGAGGTCCGCGAACATCCACGCGAAGCGCCGGCCGTAGAGGTCTGGGTACAGGCGCATAGCTGTCGCCCCCTTTGAGGTGCTACAGGGTCAAACGCGAAAGACGCGCGAAGTCTACAGCGCTTCGAGGTGTTCGATGACCTGGCGGGTCAGCTGGGTCGGCGTGGAGGCCCCCGATGTGACACCAACGCGTGTTTTCCCCTCCAGCCATTCCGGCCGGATATCGGCAACGGTGTCCACTAGGTAGGCCGGCTTGTGCGCCAGTTCCTGCACCACCTGCACCAGGCGTTTCGAGTTGGAGCTTCGCTCGCTGCCCACCACGATCACCAGGTCGCAATCCCTGGCGGCCTCGACCGCCGCCTCCTGCCGGTCCTGGGTGGCGCGGCAGATCTCGTTGTAGGCTTCGGCGTTGGGGTAGCGCTCCCGAACCCGTGTGATCATCGCCGCCGTATCCCAGATGCTCAGCGTCGTCTGGCACGTAACCGCGATCTTCTTGTTTTGTAAGTCCAGCGCGTCGACGTCCTGTGGGTCCTGCACGAGGTGCACCTTGCCGGGGGCTTCTCCAAGGACGCCTTCCGGCTCCGGATGCCCCCGACGCCCGATGTAAACGACGTCATAGCCGCGCTCAACGAGGTCCTTGACCAGGTCATGCGTGACCACGACGTCGGAGCAGGTGGCGTCGACCATGTTCAGGCCGCGCTCCTGCGCGCGCGCCTTCACCGCCGGCGAGACGCCGTGGGCGGTGAAGATGACGGTGCCAGACTCGATCTGGTCCAGCCCCTCGAGCCGGTTGTCCCGGTCAACCAGCTCAATGCCGTTTTGCTGCAGCTCATCGGTCACGTGGACGTTGTGAACGAGGTAGCCGAGCATCCGGATCTTCTCCCCCGGATGGGCTTTGGCGGTTTGCTTCGCCGCCCGGATCGCCTCCACCACTCCATGGCAATAGCCACGGGGCGTGATCTTCAGGACCTCCACGATTGGAGTCTACCCGCGCCCTGACGGCGCGAACCCGCTGTTACGCGAGTGTCACGCCGCCGATGGGCTCACGGCCTCGGCACCGGTGGTGGCCGCTCGGGCGGCGGCAACGGCGGTGGCCTGGTCCCCGGAACCGGCTCGGTGGGGTCCGGCTCCGGCGGACGTTCAGCCAATCGTGATCGGCCCACCCGAGACGTTCAGGATCTTCAGGAAGGCCAGGATGCTCAGCGCCGCCAGCACCATGATGAAGCCCCCCACCACGTAGGACGCGATGCGATGCCGGGTGAAGACCGAGAGGCCGAGCAACAACAGAATGATGGCCACCAGGATGTTTGCGAAGTTGACGACAACTTTCATCAGACGCCTCCTTTACTGGCTCTTGCCGTTGGCGAGCCTATTGCTGAGCTTCACGCCTCGGACAGGGCCCGGTCAAGGTCTGAGATCAGATCTGCCACGTCTTCGATCCCGACGGAGATCCTGACCAGGCCGTCAGCCACGCCGTGGGCCCGCCGGGTCTCGGCCGGGACGGACGCGTGGGTCATGGCCGCAGGCAACTCGATCAGCGCCTCGACGCCGCCTAGGCTCTCGGCCAGCGTGAAGAGGCGCGTCCCCTCCGCGACGCGACGAGCCGCGGCGAGCCCGCCGTGGACCTCAAAGGCGATCATCCCGCCGAAGCCGGACATCTGCCGCTTGGCCAGATCGTGCTGCGGGTGGGTCGGCAAACCCGGATAGAAGACATGCTCCACCCGATCGTGTTCGTTTAGGAACTCGGCAATCAGGCGCGCATTACGGTCGTGCTCGCGCATCCGAACCGCGAGGGTTTTCAGCCCCCGAAGGACGAGCCACGCATCCAGGGGGCCCGGGACGGCGCCCACGGCATTCTGAAGGAAGGCCAGTCGCTCGCGAAGATCATCGCGATCCACCACCAGGACGCCGGCGATCACGTCACTGTGGCCGCCCAGGAACTTGGTGGCGCTGTGCACGACGACATCGGCACCGAGCGCGAGGGGACGCTGCAGGTATGGGCTCATAAAAGTGTTGTCCACAACCAGCAGCGCGTCGTGCGCATGCGCCAGCCGGCTGACGGCCGAAATGTCCACGAGCTTGAGCAGCGGGTTGGTGGGCGACTCCAGCCAGACCATCCGCGTCCGGTCGGTGAAGGCGGCCTCGAAAGCATTCGGGTCTGTTCCATCCACGAACGTGAACGACAGCCCCATCGGCTCGAGGACGCGGCGAAAGAGGCGATACGTGCCGCCATACAGGTCGTCCATGGCAATCGTGTGATCACCGGGTTTGAGCAGCTGCATGATGGCCGACTCGGCGGCCATCCCGGAGGCGAAGGCGAGGCCGTGCCGGCCACCCTCCAGCGACGCGATGCAGTGTTCCAGGGCGGTCCTTGTCGGGTTCCCCGTACGCGAATATTCATAGCCCTTATGCTGTCCGACCGCGTCCTGGGCGTAGGTCGAGGTCTGGTAGATCGGCACTACCACGGCACCGGTCTGCGGATCGGGCGCCTGGCCGGCATGGATCGCCCGCGTCGAAAAGCCAGGCTCGGACGACGTCACCGCGCCGCCCGCGTGTGCGCCATGAACTCGAGCAGGTCCAGGCGCGTGATCATGCCGACCGCTTGTTCTCCGTCCATGACGACAAGAGCCGTGGCGCCTGCCAGAAGAGCGTTGAATGCATCGTCGATGTTGCCGCCGGCCGCGATGGTCGCGAAGGGCCCGTCCATGACTGCCCCGACGGTCGTTTCGATCAGTCCCGGGTCGCGATAGACGCGATCAAGCAATGAGCGCTCCTGGATGCTGCCGACCAGTTTCCGGCCGGGCGCGCTCCCATCTTCGATCACCGGCATCTGGGAGATCCCGTATTCCTGGAGGAGGTCGATCGCCCGGCCGACTTTCTCGTGCGAGGACACGGTCACGAGACGGGGGACCTCCCGCTCGCGGGCGGCGACCACATCCCGGACGATCTGGCGCGGAAACCGCTCCAGGTACCCGTTCTGCCGCATCCACTCATCGGAATAGATCTTGCTCAAGTTATTCCGGCCGGTATCGGGCAGGATCACCACCATGACCGCGTGCTCGTCGAGGTCTTTCGCGACCTCGATGGCCGCCGTCAGCGCCGTCCCTGCGGAACCGCCGACCAGGATCCCCTCCTCGCGGGTGATCCGGCGGGCATAGAGGAAGGAGTCACGGTCGGTGACCCGCACGATGCGATCGATCAGGCTGAGGTCGATCGTGCCGGGGATGAAGTCCTCGCCAATCCCCTCGACCTTGTAGGGGCGAACCATATCCCCGGAATACAACGAGCCTTCGGGGTCGGCCCCCACGGTCATCACCGAGGGCTTCTGCTCCTTCAGGTAGCGAGCCGTCCCCGTCATCGTGCCACCGGTACCGAGGCCCGCCACGAAGACGTCGATCTTCCCGTCGGTCTGTTCCCAGATCTCGGGCCCGGTCGTCTCGTAGTGCGCGCGCGGGTTGGCCTGGTTGAAGTACTGGTTCGGTTGGTAGGCGCCCGGGATCTCATGGCTGAGGCGCTCCGCGACCGAGTAGTAGCTTTCGGGAGAGTCCCGGGGCACCGCCGTCGGACAGACGACCACTTCAGCCCCGTAGGCGCGCAACAGGGCGATCTTTTCCGATGATTGCTTGTCCGCCATCACGAAGATCATCCGGTAGCCCTTCAGCGCCGCCGCGATCGCGAGCGCGTGCCCGGTGTTCCCCGAGGTGGGCTCGACGATGGTGCCGCCCGGCTTGAGCCGGCCGCTGCGCTCAGCATCCTCGATCATGCGCAGCCCGATACGGTCCTTGACGCTCCCGCCGGGATTCAGGGTCTCGACCTTGGCATAGATCGCGGGCCGTACCCCGGCGGTGACCCGGTGAAGCCGCACCAGGGGCGTGTGCCCGACGGCCTCAAGGATGGTGTCGAGGACCTGCACTGCGCCCATTCTAGGCGCGCTGCACGCCGACTAGAATCGGTTGAGACCATGCCGGTATCCGTCGCCAACTCCAAAATCGTCTACGACGCCATGAAAGCGACGGGCGTCAGGCTGGTCAGCGCCCTGCCGGAGACCTGGCTGGTCCATCTCATCCGCATGGCCGATGAGGACCCGCAGATGACGCTGGTAAGGCTCGCCAAAGAAGAAGAGGGGGTTGGTGTTTCCGCCGGGGCCCATTTCGCCGGCGTGAAGTCGGCGATGCTGCTGCAGAACCATGGCTTTCTCCAGGCGATCAACGGCATTGTTGGCATCTCGCTCCTCTACAAGATCCCCCTGCTGATGCTGATCACCGACCGAGGTGGCTTCGGGGAAAAGGACCCCTGGCAGACCGAAGGCGGCAAGCACACGCGCCCGGTGCTCGACGCCCTGCAGATCGCCCACGACGACCTCCGCTCTCCGGAGGAGGTGGCGCCGAAGCTGACCAAGGCGATGACGCTGGCGCAGAGCTCGCTGTCACCGGTCGCCCTGCTCCTGAACCGCGACCTGATGTGGGAGGAGCCAGGCTGAAGCGCCTCGACTGCCTGAAGGCAATCTACCCGGCCCTGGACGACTGCGCCGTCGTCACGATCATGGGCGCCGTCGCGGCCGAACTGTACTCACTCGGTCATCGCGCCAACTTCTTCTACCTCGAGCACGCCATGGGCCTTGCCTCATCGGTCGGGCTGGGTATTGCGCTGGCGCAACCCGATCGGAAGGTCGTGGTCATCGACGGTGATGGCTCCGTCCTGATGAACCTGGGCGGCCTGACGACGATGGCGCGCTCCAACCCGAACAATCTGGTGCATTTGGTCTTCGACAATGAAACCCTCCTGTCGGTGGGCGGCGGGGCGCCCGGCGGCTACCGCTGGTTCACGACGGCCACCTCGACCGGCACCGACCTGGCCGCGGTCGCCAGCGCCGCGGGATTTCCCCATAGCCAGCTGGTGCGCGAGCTGGACGACTTCGAGGAAGCGGCCCTCGACGCCATCCAGGGCGACGAGCTCAGCTGCATCGTGGCCAAGGTCGACGCCGAGATGCCGGCGAGCTTCCTGATGGACGTGCACATGCTCGAGAACCGCTTCGAGTTCCCGCGGGCGCTGCAGCAGCCGCCCAGGAAAACGAAGGACCTGGAGCGACCAACGCGTGTCCGCCGTACCCAGGAGACCAACATTCCGGCACTGAAATCAAGGGAGGAGTGAATCGTTGAGCCAAGACACCGTTTCCGTCACCACGCTCTCGTCATTCGCGGAGGCCCTGGCCTCGGGCTCGATCGAGGTTATCGATCTGACCCAGCCGCTGTCCGAGAAGACCCCCATGATCCAGCTGCCCGCACCGTTCGCCAACACGCCGAGCTGGAAGACTCACGAGATCAGCCGCTATGACGAGAAGGGCCCAGCGTGGTACTGGAACTGGTTCGAGGGCGGCGAGCATGCCGGGACGCACTTCGACGCACCCATCCACTGGGTCACGGGAAAAGACAAGGACGACGTCTCCCAGGTGCCGGTCCGGCGGCTGATCGGGCCCGCGGTCGTGATCGACCGGTCGAAAGAGGCGAAGGCCAACCCGGACTACCTGCTGACCCGCGCCGACATCACCGCCTTCGAGCGCGAGCACGGGCCGCTGCCCAAAGGCGGCTGGCTCCTCTACCGGACGGGCTGGGATTCACGGGCGCAGGATCAGAAGTCGTTTCTCAACGCGAACGAAACCGGACCACATACCCCGGGCATCGATACCGAGCTGGCACAGTGGCTGGCTAGGGAGAGCCCGCTCGTCGGGGTCGGCGTCGAGACGGTTGGGACCGATGCCGGAACGGCGCATTCGTTCAATCCTCCCTTCCCCTGCCATCAGTTCTTGCTCGGGGCCAACAAATACGGCCTGACCCAGCTCGCCAACCTCGAGAAGCTTCCGCCGACCGGTGCCGTGCTGGTGGTGGCGCCCCTCAAGCTGGTCAAGGGCTCAGGCAGTCCGTGTCGCGCGCTCGCCCTGGTTCAGCGATAGGCGCGGCCCCCGGCCTCGAGCTGCGGCCGGTCGGACCGGAGGAGCAGCGGGCGTATGCCTCCCTCTTGCGTCGCGCCTTCGGCATGGCGCTTCCGACCGAAGAGGAACTGGCTCTCACCAGGGACACGACGGAGTTCGACCGCACCCTGGCATTCTTCGACGGCGCCGAGATCATCGCCACCGCAGGCATCTTTTCGTACCGGATGACGGTGCCCGGGGGCAGCCTCGCGTGCGCCGGCGTCACACGTGTTGGGGTCCTGAGCACGCATCGACGGCGAGGACTCCTGACCGCGATGATGCGACGCCAGCTGGATGACATGCACGAGCGCGGGGAGCCGCTCGCCGCCCTCTATGCCTCCGAAGCGCCGATCTACGGACGTTTCGGCTATGGTCTCGCCACCTACCAGGCGGAGCTGGAGATCGACCGGTCGCGCGGGAGTTTTGTGAATCCGCCCCCGGCGGGGGGCCGGCTCCGGCTGATGGACGTGCCGGCGGCCGTTGACGCCTTCACCAGCGTCTGGGAAGAAGCCCTTAGAGATCAACCCGGCATGCTGAGCCTCGACCGCCGTTGGTGGCGCATGCAGCTTAGCGACCTGGAAAGCTCCGGGCGAGACCGAAGCCCGAAGTACCGGGTGCTCTACGAGGCCGATGGCGTGCCTCGCGGATTCGTCGTATACCGGATCAATATGGGTTGGGATGCGACCGGACCGATCGGGACGGTGCACATCGAATTCTTGATCGCGACCACAAAGGAGAGCTACGCGGCCCTCTGGCGCTACGTCCTCGACGTCGACCTGATCGTGAAGGTTTCGGCGCCGATGCGCCCGGTTGAAGAGCCGCTGCGATTTCTGCTGGCGGACCCGCGCCAGCCCAAGCTGATGGTGGAGGACGGGATCTGGTTACGGCTCGTGGACGTGACCTCCGCCTTGCAAGGGCGGCGCTACGCGGTCGAGGGCAGCCTGACGCTCGAGGTCCGCGATCGCGTCTGCGCCTGGAATGCGGGGCGATTCCAGCTCACGGCGGACGCGACAGGTGCCGAGTGCCGGCCCACCCGGGCGGATCCCGATCTTGCGCTCGACGTCGCCGACCTCGCGGCGGCCTACCTCGGGGGAACCCGCTTCCGGCTTCTGCATCAAGCGGGGCGCGTCCGCGAACTAAGTGCGGGCGCCGTTGCGCAGGCCGACGCCATGTTCATGACGGACCGAGCGCCCTGGTGCCCGAGCCACTTCTGATCGGGCGATAATTCGCTCCGTGGATCGCGAAACCTGTTCGGGCTTCGACCGGCAGGACCCGCTGGCCGGTTTCCGGTCCGAATTCGTCCTGCCCGAGGGCGTGATCTACCTCGATGGCAATTCGCTCGGCCCCCTTCCCCGGGCGACGCTGCCGCGGCTCACGGAGGTGATCGGGCAGGAGTGGGGCGAGGGCCTGATCCGCAGCTGGAATGACGCCCACTGGATCGAGGCGCCGAGCCGAATCGGGGACAAGATCGCGCGGCTCATCGGCGCCCAGGCCGGCGAGGTGATCGTGGCGGACAGCACCTCGGTCAACCTGTTCAAGCTGCTGGCGGGCGCCCTGCGACTCCAGCCGGGCCGCCACTTTATCCTGACCGAAGACGCCAACTTCCCGACGGACATGTACATCGCCCAGGGACTGACCCAGCTCCTCGAGGGTAACCACGTACTGCGGGTCGTCAAACGCTCCGAAGTCGAAAACGCGCTCGACGGCAGCGTGGCCGTCCTGATGCTCACCCATGTGGACTATGCGACGGGCGAGATCCAGGACATGCGCCGGCTGAGCGCCGAGGCCAGGCAACACGGGGTGCTGACCCTCTGGGACCTCTCCCACAGTGCCGGTGCCGTGCCAGTCGACCTCGGCCGTGATGGGGCCGATCTCGCGGTTGGCTGCGGATACAAATACCTGAACGGCGGCCCCGGTGCCCCGGCCTACCTGTTTGTTTCCAGAGCGCTGCAGGAGGCGATGCGGTCGCCGCTGGCCGGCTGGATGGGTCACGCCGCGCCGTTCGCATTCGCGCCCGAATACGAGCCCGCCGAGGGGATTCGCCGGCAGCTCGCGGGATCGCCGCCCATCCTGAGCATGATGGCGCTGGAGGTGGCGATCGATCTCTGGCTGCGGGTCGACCAGGCCGAGATGCGCCGGAAGTCAATGGCGCTTGGAGACCTCTTCATCAAGCTTGTCGACGACACCTGTCGCGACCTCGACGTCAGCGTCGCCTCCCCTTACGATGCGGCGGCTCGCGGCTCTCAGGTCTCGTTGCGGCACCAGGACGGCTACCGGGTGATGCGGGCCCTGATCGATCGCGGCGTTATCGGGGATTTCCGCACCCCCGATCTGATCCGGTTCGGCTTCGCCCCGCTCTACACGCGCTACGTCGACATCTATGACGCGGTCGACGTACTGCGCGACGTCCTGCGCACGCGATCGTGGCAGCGGCCCGAGTACGAGACCCGGTTGACGGTCACCTGATGACAAACCGGCAGGGGGATCGCCTGCTCCGCGGCTATCTCTCGAGCCGTCTCCTCCTGGTCGCGATCGGCGTCGTGACACCGATCGGTATCCTCGTCGTCAACGCCGCGGCGTTCGTGATGCGCAACCTGGCGCAGTTCCGGATCGGAATCGCCGCCTGCGCCCTGATCAGCTCGCTGGTTCTCAACGGCCTGACCGCCTCCTGGCTGCTCCGCCTGGCCGGCCGCAAGTCCCTGTCGATCTACCTGCAGCACCGCGACTGGGCCACGATCGTTGCCACCATCATCGTGATCGCGAGCTCGATCGGCGCGGCGATATTCACCTACATCGGCATGAGCAACCCGGCGCATCTGCCGGATGGCCTGGCAGTCCTCACCTCGCTTCTGGCCCTGTTCGTGCCCCTCGGTCTCACCTGGTTCAGCCGGATGGCGGCGAACAGCCGCTGAGCCCGCTCAGAGTTGCGAGCGGACCTGCCAGAGCTCCGGAAAGAAGCGTTTCTTAAGGGTCGTCTGGAGGTAGCGGACGCCCGTCGATCCGCCCGTCCCGGGCTTGTCCCCGATCTGCCGCTCGACCATGTGGATATGCCGGGACCGCCATAGGCTGAAGCCCTCGTCATGATCGAGGAGGCCCTCTGACAGATCGAAGATCTCCGGGTGCTGATCGGGATGGCGATAGATGTCGGCGACGCTGAGCCCACGGCGCTGCAGCAGGGCCATGTAGGCATCATGGAGCGATGGCTCGTCGATGCGGCGCTGCAGCCGCCGCTGGTCGTCGGGCAGGCTCTCGAGCGTCTTCAGGTAGCCCAGGTCCTTGAGCCCGGACAGGAACTCGATCTCGCGGAACTGCGTCGATTGAAAGCCGCTGGCAGGGGCCAGCTCCGACCGAAACATCAGGAAATCCTGAGGCGCCATCGTTTCGAGCACGCCCACCTGTTCGACCAGCAATCGCTCGATGACCGCCACCCGCTTCAGGTAATGCCGAGCCGGACGAAGATCGTCTCGATCAATCGCTTCGCGGATCGCGACCAGCTCGTGAATGAGCGACTTGAACCAGAGTTCGTACGCCTGGTGGGCGATGATGAAGAGCAGCTCGTCATGGGCATCGGTCAGCCCTGCCTGAAGCTCGAGCAGCTCCGGGATCTTGAGGTATGACCCGTAGTGCAACCGTCGGCCGGTCTCGTCCTGGTAGCCCATGCCGCCAAGCCGGTAGGGAACCCTGCCCTCCTGCACTGGTTGTTCGCCGTCCGGCACGTTGCCCAGCTTAGAGCAAGCACAAGTAGATAATTATTCGCGTGAACGAATCACCGTATTGGAATCCGCGGCACGAGACCATGCCGCGCCCCGAGATCGAGGCGCTGCAGGTCCGCAAGCTGAAAAACCTGGTGGCGTGGACAGAACGGAGCGTTCCCTGGCAGGCCAAACGGCTCAAGGCGGCCGGGGTCAGTGCCGAATCGATCCGTTCGCTGAGGGACCTCCGGCGCATTCCGATGATGACACGCGACGAATGGATGCAAGCCCAATTGGAGCAGCCGCCCTTCGGTCCCCTGCTCGCCGCCCCGGAAGAGCTCGCCATCCGGTATCACCTGACCTCCGGCACCACCGGCCGGATCCCGCTCCAGGTGCTCGACAGCATGAAGGACTGGGAATGGATTGCGGAGATGTGGTGCTACGGCTTCTGGGGATTCGGTGTGCGTCCCCGTGACGTGGTCTTCTTTGCCTTCAGCTACGGCACGTTCGTCGGTTTCTGGGGGGCGCATTATGCCTGCGAAAAGATCGGCTGCCTGGTCTTGCCCGGAGGCAACATGACGACCGAGGCTCGCGTCAAACAGATCCTGACGATGAAGGCGACCGTCGTCTGCTCGACGCCGACCTATGCGCTCCGGATGGCCCAGGAAGCGCGCACCATGGGAGTCGACCTCGCCGGGAGCGCGGTCAAACGGCTGATCCTGTCCGGCGAGCCGGCCGGCTCGATCCCGGCAACGAAACGGCTGATCGAGTCCGAGTGGGGCGCGAAAGCGGCCGACACCGCCGGCATGACCGAGGTCGGGACGATCATGATTTTCGAGTGCGAGCGCCAGCCCGGTGGCACGCACATCATCGAAGACCATTACATCGAGGAGGTCGTCAACCCCGAGACGGGTGACCCCGTCGGATATGGCGAGCAGGGCGAACGGCTGATCACGTCGTTCGGCCGCGGGTTCATCCCGGTCCTGCGTTATCGGACCCGGGATCTGGTCGTCCGCGTCCCGGCCAGTAAGTGTAGCTGCGGGCGGACGTTCGATATCTATGAGGGCGGCATCCGCGGCCGCGTCGACGATATGAAGCTGGTTCGGGGGACCAACGTCTACCCGCGCGCGGTGGAGGCGATCGTCCGCGAGTACAAAGAGATCGACGAGTTCCGGATTCACCTGTACACGGCTGACGGCCGCCAGGACGAGATCGAGGTCCTGGTCGAGATCGCGGGCGAGGATGGCCACAAGAACGAGCAGATCCTGCACGAGCTGCGCAAGGCGCTCTCGCAGGCGCACGAGGGGTTACGCATCGGCGTCAAGCAGGTGGAGAAGGGCAGCCTGCCTCGCTTCGAGCTGAAGGCCAAGCGGCTCCAGGACGATCGGATCGTCATCGGCACCGCCGGCGAGCGGAGGACGACGGCATGAAAAACACGATGGGCGTCGAATTGACGGCAGCGGAAGCCACGCTGGTCGAATGTTATGAATCCCTCAAGCGGCTCGTGAAGGAGAACCCGGACCTCGCCCCCTTCGAGCGCCGCAATGCCCTGAAGGCCATCGCGGCCCTCTGGCAGATCGTCAACGGCCTGGACCTGGACCCCGGCAACCTCTACGACATCGGCGCCTGATGCACGGGCCGGTCATCCGGGGCAGGCTGGTGACACTCCGCCCGCCCCTGCCCGAAGAAGCCGAGGTGATGCGCGCCTGGTTTGCTGACCCGGACATCACCCGATTCCTGTTGCTGTTGTTTCCGCCGACTCTGGCTGCCGAGAAAGATTGGATCGAGACGATGGGAAAAGCACAGGACCATGTGATCTGGGCGATCGAGCATCAGGGACGACTGATCGGGACCACCGGGCTGCATCACATCGATTGGGCCAACCAGCGGGCCGGTACCGGCACCGTGATCGGCGACAAGTCCGCCTGGGGAAAGGGCATCGCCAGTGAAGTCATGGCCCTGCGGACGCGATATGCATTCACGCAGTTGCCGCTGCGCAAGCTGCATTCGAGCGTCATCGACGGCAACGCGGCCAGCCTGCGGGCGCAGCACAAGACCGGCTACCGCGAGGTGGGCCGGTATCGCGAACACGAGTTCCGCGATGGGCGCTGGCGGGACGAGATCCTGACCGAAGTCTTGAAATCGGACTGGCTGTTGGCGAATCCGGACTAGGCGTCCAGCCAGCATAGGTCCGCGCGGCCGGCCGCCAGGACGGTATTGACCTCGTCGAATGTCGTGATGTTCCCGGACGCGACCGTCGCAATGGCGCTTTCATTCCGGATTCGGTCGCTGGCCGGAACGCCGAAAAGCCGGCTGTAGTCGGGACGGCTCTCGAGCACGGTTTGGCCCAGGACCGGATGGACGAGATCGCAGCCATGGGCCTTGAACATCACCGCGATCGCGACTGCGTCGTCGAGGCTGGTGCCCCCCTCGATACCGTCACTCGCTGTGAAGCGCACGATCAGGGGACCCTGCCACACCTGCCGGACGGCGTCGAGGACCTGAAGCGGAAACCGCATGCGGTTCTGGAGCGGACCGCCAAACTGGTCGGAGCGATGATTCGCCGACGGCGAGATGAAGCTGCCCAGCAGGTATCCCTGGCCAAAATTCAACTCCAGCGCGTCCACCTGGCATTCGGCAGCCCGGCCCGACGCGGTGGCAAAGGCGGTGATCAGGGCGACCATGTCCACATCCATCATTGCGCGCGGCACGCGGGACTGGGGCGTGTAGGGAATCGCCGAGGCCGAGAGCAACGGCCATCCGCCCCACCGGAGTGGGCGGTCCACGCCCTCGACCGCTGGACGCGTCGCGCCGCGGCGACCCGCGTGACTTAACTGCAATGCGAAGCGGGTCCCCGGGTCGGCGTGGACGCTGTCCATCTGCGACCGCAGGGCGGCGACCTGCTCCGCGGCGAAGAGGCCAGGCGTCTGTGGCGTGATCCGGCCCTCGGAGCTGACAGCCGTGAAAGGGCTGATCACCAGGCCGGCGCCGGGAATGGATCCGACCACGCGGTTGGGTATCAGCAAATCCCGGATCCGGATCGGCACGAACATCGGCGGAGGGCTCAGCCTCGGTGGCGCGCCGGTGATCGCCACCGTGGGCGCGGCAAATTGCGCATCGACCGTACGGATCAGGCCGGGATCGCGCTGGCTCAGGCCGGTGTAGGTGATCCGGCGACTCCGGGTCAGCAAGTTGAACGCGAAGCTGGTCGGATCGAAAGCCTCGTAGCGCGCGACGTGCTCAAAGTAGGCCGAGCTTTCCAGCGCTGCCTCCTGGAAGCGCTCGACCGCCGGCTGGCGCTCGAGCTCATAGTCCGTAAGCGCCGTCTCGAGAGCCCGGTGCCGGCGAAGCGCGTCGACCAGCGCGATGCTGTCCTCCATCGCCAGCTTGGTGCCGGAGCCGATCGAGAAATGGGCCGTGTGGGCGGCATCACCAACCAGGACGACGTTGCCCCGATGCCACGAGGCCGACCGCAACGTCTGAAACGTCAGCCAGGTAGACCGGTTCGACAGCAGCCGTCGTCCCTGGAGCTCGGGCGCGAACAGGGTCGAGCAGTAGGCGATGCTGTCCGACTCGGTGGCGGTGTCGAGGCCGGCCCGGCGCCAGGTCTCCTGCGGGCACTCGACGATGAACGTGCTGGTCCGTGCATCGAACGGATAAGCGTGCACCTGGAACAGCCCGTGCTCGTTACGCCTGAAGATAAACGTGAAGGCGTCCAATGCCAGGTCAGCCCCGAACCAGACGTACTTCGTCGCGTGGGCCATCAACTGCGGCGAGAAGGCATCCTCGTGGCTGCGCCGCGCCAGGCCATTGATGCCATCCGCACCCACGATCAGGTCCGTGTTCCCGAGCGCGGCGAGATCGCCGATCTCACGATTGAACTCCAGGCTGACGCCCAGCGCCAGGCAACGCCGCTGCAGGACGCCGAGCAGGACTTTGCGCGAGATGCCGGTGAAGACATGGCCGCGCGAGCGGATCCTAGTCTCACGAAAGAAAATATCGATCGCGTTCCAGCGGGCGAAGCTGGCCGTGATCTGCTCGTAGCTCTCGAAGTCGGCATCGCGCAACGCTCCGAGCGTTTCCTCGGAGAAAACGACCCCCCAACCGAACGTCGCATCGGGCGGATTTCGCTCGATCACATGGACGTCGGCACCGGGATCGGTTTTTCTCGCGAGCAGGGCGAAATACAGTCCGGCCGGGCCGCCCCCCAGCACGGTGTATCTCACCTCGGCTGGTGGACCACCTCGGACAGCCGGTCGAGCTGCTCGATAGCCGACACGGTTGGAAAGAGCACCAGCTCATCGCAGCCGGCGTCCTCATAGCCGCGCACGAAGTCGACAATCGCTCCCGGCGATGTCAGGTTGCCGGCGGCGATCTTCTGGGCAAACGGACCGGTGAACGCGTAATAGTGCCGCAGGTAATCGGCGCCAGGCCCGACTGCGTCGTCGCCAAGCGCGAAATACCCCATGCCCCAGAGCGTGGGCTTCCCGGGGCGGCCGAGGTCTCGCCAGGCGGCCATGGCTTTCGCGGCACTCCCGGCGAAGGCACGAGGAGGGCCACCGCCATGCATGTAGCCGTCGGCATATCTCGCCATGCGGGCCAGCGCCTCGCCGCTCGATCCGCCGACGAGGATCTGCGGACCGTGACCCCCCGGGGTCGGCCCGACAACGCGATCACCCCAGGTTTCGCGAAGCAATGCGAGCTGTTCCGTGAATCGACTCCCGCGGCCGCGGGCATCGACGCCGGATATTTCATAGTCCTGCACCCGGGCACCGACCGCCAGCCCCAGCGTCAGGCGGCCATTGGACAGGGTGTCGACCGTGGCGGCTTGTTTAGCCAAAAGGACCGTGTTCCGCAGGGGGCCGATGGCGACCATCGTGGCAAGCCGGATGTGCGTCGTAACGGCCGCTGCCGCCGCAAGCGCCGTAAGCGGCTCGGCGTTCTGATAGGCCACCCGGTCCACGACCCCGAGGCTGGAGAAACGGCCCTCGTCTGCACGCCGAGCCCACTCCAGAAGCAGCGCGCCGTTCGCGCCTGGCGTCGAGGTTGGCAGGCCGACGCCAATTCTCATGTCGTCGAGATGATAAGTTTTCGCCGATGGGCTCGTTTCGTGGCTCCGCCGTGCCGGTGCCATCCTGGAAGCACTTCGAGGTCGCAGTCGACCAGGGTGCGGCCACGATCACGTTCGCGAGGCCCGAGAAGCTCAACGCGCTGACGTTCGAGGTCTACGCCGACTTACGCGATCTTCTGACCGAGCTGAGCCAGCGCGATGGCATCCGGGTCCTGACTATCACCGGGAGCGGGCGTGGCTTTTGCTCGGGAGGCGACGTCAACGCGATCATCGGGGCACTGCAGTCGATGGACCCGCGCGATTTGCTGGCATTCACCCGCATGACCGGCACCGTCACCCAGCGCATCCGGGAGGCGCCGTTTCCCGTGATCGCCGCCGTCAACGGGGTGGCCGCCGGCGCCGGCGCGGTGCTCGCGCTTGCCGCCGACCTGAGAATTGTGGCGCGGTCGGCCAGCTTCGCCTTTTTATTCACGAGAGTGGGCCTCTCGGGTGGCGACATGGGCGCCGCTTACCTGCTGCCGCGCCTGATCGGCGTGGGGCGCGCCACGGAGTTGCTGCTTTATGGCGAACGAGTCGACGCCGAGCGCGCCCTGGCGGTCGGACTTGCCACCGAGCTCGTCAGCGACGATCAGCTCGCCACGCGAGCGCATGAATTGGCGCGGCGATTCGCCAGTGGCCCGGCGCTGGCATACGCGGCGACCAGGCTGCTGATCGCGCGCGAGCAGGACATGAGTCTCCATGCCGCACTGGAACTCGACACGATGACGCAGGCCCTGCTGATGAAGAGCGGCGACCACGCCGAATTCTACGAGGCCTTCCGCAGTGGCCGGGATGCGAAATGGACCGGTCGCTAGAAAGCCCGCATCAACTAATAAATCCACAGACGCTTCCGGCACCGTCCGGCTTTTCGCATGCCGTGCTCGCGCAATCCGGGCGGACGGTTTATCTCGCCGGCCAAACGGCCACCGGATCGGATGGGCGCATCGTCGGAGAAACGATGGCCAGCCAATTCGAGCAGGCGGCCGCTAACGTCGTGACCGCCCTCGAGTCTGCCGGGGCGCATCCTCAGCATCTGGTGAGCATGCAGATCTTCGTCACGAGCATCGACGAGTACCGGCAGGCCCGACGGGAGATTGGCCAGGCGTATCGCCGACATTTTGGCCGGCATTATCCCGCGATGGCCCTACTCGAGGTCCAGCGCCTCTTCGACCCGGCCGCCAGGGTCGAGATCATGGGCATCGCCGTCACCGCCTGACAGCCGTTCTTCAGGCGCCGACCGTGCAGACTACCGGCCGCTCGGAGCACGTACGCAACCCGGGATCGTGCCGCACCGTCCGTTCTTCGACCGAGAAGCCAGCGGCGCGATAGCGATCGAGATGCTGCTCGATGCTCGGCGCCTCGACATAGCCGATGAAGTGGTCGAAGCCCACTTTGCCTGGCTGGCTCATCATCAGCAGTGACCCCAGCCTGTCTTAGCCTTCACAGAGTCGTTCGTCAAGCGGAAGCTCAAGCTACCGGGTTTGGGTTCCTACGTGGAGCGGGCCTGGGCGTGCCTCAGGCCGACCGTGCGTGCGCGGCGACCGGTCGGGCCAGCATCCAGCGGCCCGGCGTCGATTGGCGCATCGTCCAGCCTTCTTCGTGGACCATCCGGTGATGCCGGCGGCAAAGCAACACCAGGTTTGCCATCGTCGTTTCGCCGCCGTGAACCCAGTGCTTGATGTGATGCGCGTCGGTCCAATCCGGTGGCCGGCCGCACCCCTCGGCGACGCAGCCGTGGTCGCGAGCCGCCAGCGCCCGCCGCGTCGCCGGTGGAATCGTCCGCGTGGCGCGGCTAACCTCGGCCTCCAGCTCGCCCTGTCCCGTGATCCGGGTCAGCGCGGCGTCGCAGGCGACTCGGCGCACGGTTTCGCCGTGCACCGATCCAGCCCCTTCGAGCTGGCCGCCAGGCGCTCCGGGAGTTCCGGCCAGCGTGTCGAGGCTGGCGCGGACGACCAGGTGCGGGCGTGCTCCAGCACCATCGGTCGATCTGGTGCCCGGGCGACTGCACAGCTCAATCAAGGCATCCGCCCGCCGCTGTCCCGGGGTGCGATCGTCGTCCCTGGCCGGTGGGGGCAGGAATCGATCCAGGGCCCGGTTGAGAATGGCGCCACCCTCTTCATCGAGCCACCCATCGACGCGAACCAGCCCGTGGCTGGGCTCGCTGACATGGAGAGAGCGGCGCTGGTGCGCGTGGTTTGCCTCGGCCAACGCCTTCTCCGCGTCCACCTGGT
>JALZAV010000094.1 GCA_030948145.1 Candidatus Dormiibacterota bacterium | reverse complement strand
TTACTCGAGGATGGCAGCCAGTTACGCGACTTCGTCGACGTCGATGACGTGGCGCGGGCCAACGTGGCGGCGCTGGAGGGGCTGGCGCCCGGCGTCTACAACGTCGCCAGCGGGCGTGCCCACACCGTGATGGACCTCGCCCGGACCCTGCTCCGCGTCGCGGAACGCGACCTTGCTCCACAGACGCCGGGCCGGTACCGCCTGGGCGACCCACGGCACTCCGTGCCCGACGTGAGCCGGATCAAGGCGGCCGGCTGGGAGGCGCAGTCGGGGCTCGAGGCGATGGCGCGGGCCTACTGGCAATGGCTGCAGGAACAACCGAACCTCGACACCTATTTCGAGGGCGCGGAGCATCTCATGGAGCGGACTGGCACCGTGCGTCCCTCGCGATGACGGCCGGCTCCGGGAAGCGGTTCGAGATCAGGTACTCGACGCAACGGTGGAGCGACGGGAAGTGGTTCTATGGCAGCTTCCTCGTCATCCTCGTCGGGCTCACCGCCTTTAACCTCGTGGAGCATCTGCCGATCCTCTCCTTCATTCCGGCGCTGGTGCTCGACGCGGCGATCCTGCTCGCGCTCTACCTGATGCGCCGGGTCTCATACGTCGACGTCGGCAGCGACAGCCTGCAGGTGCGCTACATTTTCCGCCGCATGACATTGCCCTACACCGGGCTCACGAAGATCCGCAGGCAGGCGCTCGACGTCGCGTTCGCCCCACAAGAGCGCCGGCGATTCGTGAACCGATTCGTCCGGCGTCTCGCGCGCGAACCGGCCGCCTACATCCGGCTCGACCGGCGCCAGGGCGACCTCCTGGCCGAAGCGGAACGCCGCCTGGGTCCGCGGCTGGTGGCCGGACCCGACATCGTGATTCCCCTGGTTGACGTTGACGCCTTCATCGCCGAGATGAAGGGCAAGCTGCGCGCGAATTGACCGGGGCGGCACCCCGCTCCGCCGCGGCCTGGTGGCGGATCGATCGGACGGACCTCTACTGGCTGCTGGCGCTGACCGTCGTCGCGGCAATCCTGCGATTCGGTAGCCCGATCTTTCTCGACGTCCTGACCCATCCGGGCTCGGGCTCTCCGATCACCGCCTGGGGCATCTGGCATTCGTACCAGGATCCCCAGCTGCCCGGGCTCGGGAAGCCGAACGACATCGCGCCCAACTCCCCCTTCGTCTTCGACGAGCTGTACTTCGCCAACGACGCCCATAACGACCTGCTGGGCAAGGATTATTTCGACCCGGAGCCCCCACTCGCGAAGCTGATCATTGCGATCGGGGAGAAGCTCTTCGGGTTCAACTCGTTTGGATGGCGCGTCATGCCGGCGCTCTTCGGCACCGCGCTGATCCCGCTGATGTACCTGTTGGCCCGGCAGCTGCTGCCGGTGCGATTCTTCGCGATCGCCGCCGCGACGCTGGCGGGCTTCGATGGCATGACGTTCGTCGAGTCGCGGACCGCAGTGATCGACATCATTCCGATCACGTTCGCGGTGGCGGCCTACGTGCTCTTCCTGGCGCACCTGCGTGCCGACACACGCACGAGGCAACGCTGGACAATCGTGTTGACGGCGCTCCTGCTCGGGCTCGCGCTCGCCTCCAAGTGGACGACGCTGGCGGCCTACGGGACGATCATCCTGCTGCTCGCCGGCCGGTTGGCCCTGCGCTTCACGCGATACGACCGGCGGACGGCCGCCGTCGCCATCCTGAGCCTGGCGTTCCTCCCCGTGCTCGTCTACGCCCTCAGCTTCGTCCGCTATCTGACGATCATCCACGGCATTACGAACCTGCCGCAGCCGCCGCTGGGCTTCGCGCCGTTTCACGTCGACCTCGGCCGGGCGTGGACCGATCTCGCGGAGTGGCACCGGCAGACGTGGCTCTATCACATCAATCTGAAGGCGGATCACATTTTCTACAGCCCCTGGTGGTCATGGCCGTTTGACTTCCGCCCGGTCGTCTACTACTCGGCAAGCCAGGGGCTGGGCATCGACCAGGGCAGCGGCACCGCGCTGACGGCGGAGATCTTCAACCTGGGCAATCCATTGGCCTGGTGGGGCGGCAGCCTCGCCATCATCGGCCTGGCGATCAGCCTACCGCGGCTGATCGTGCGTCGCCGGAACGAAACGGGGACCGCGACGGAGGCGACTGGCACCGAGCACACGCCGGGTTCGCTCGATCAACGCATCTGGGCGATCGTCTTCATCCTGGTTGCCTTCCTGGCGGCATGGTTGCCCTTCGCGAAGATCCCGCGAGGACTCTTCCTCTATCACATGCTCGGCGGTCTGCCCTTCATGTTTCTGGCGCTGGCCCTGGGTCTCACCACCATCGCCTCGCTACGAGGCTCATGGCCGGGGATCTCGATGCGGCTCAACGGTGCGGTTCCGGCAATCGCCTACCTGGTGATGGTGGTCCTCTTCTTCCTCTACTTCTATCCGCTATGGACCGGGCTGCCGGTGACCTCCGACGCGCTCAACAGCCATGTCTGGTTCGTCCTGAAGAAGCCACTGCCCAACTGGTGCCTTTGCTACTGGAACTCCCCGGGCTAGCGCTCGTTCTCGCGGTCATCGTGCTCGGCCTCGGCCTGGCCTCCGGCGGGCCGCCCTGGCTCTTTTTCGGTGAGCGCCTTGTGATCGGCCTGGTCCTGAGCGTGGTGCTCGTCACGGTCGTCGGCTACCTGCTGGCGCTGCTGCTCGGCCTGGGTATCCCGGTCGTGCTGATCCTGATGGTCACCGCCCTCGTCTCGGGCGGATTCATCCTCCGTCGCCACCGGGCGCGGCTCCGCGCCGAGGTTCAATCGATGCGGTCGATCGGCCTGGCGGTGAGCCTTGCCGTCCTCGGCATCATCGTCGGCTACCTTTTTGTCCGCGCGATCCGAGTCGCTCCCGAGGGCTGGCTGGCCCAGTACAACAACACCTGGTCCGATTGGTCGTTCCATGCCAGCTACGCCACGGCTTTCGTCTACGGGAGCAACCTGCCGCCCCAGAACCCGATCTTTGCCGGCACGCCGTTCCGCTATCCGTTTGCCCCCGACTTCGCCAGCGCGCTGCTGATCGCGGGTGGCTGGAGCATTCCGGCGGCGCTCATCTGGCCCAGCTGGGCGATGAGCATGCTGGCGCTCGCGGGACTTACGCTCTGGGCCCGCCGCCTCACCGGCTCAGTCGCGGCCGGGGTGATGGCCGTGACCCTGACGCTGCTCGGTGGCGGGCTCGGCTTCACGTTCTTCTTCGGCGACGCCGCGCGCCTCGGCTGGCTCAACACCCTGGCGCACATCCCCCGGACCTACGACCGCTTCGACCCCCCGGTGAACATCCAGTGGTACAACCCGATCCTGTCCTACTGGCTGCCGCAGCGCTCCTTTGTCTTCGGCGTCGCGATCTTCCTGACCGTGCTGCTGCTCGTCACTCCGGCCCTCCAGTCGACGCCGATGGGGCGATGGCGCGAGACGATCGAGCACATCCGCGGCTCCTGGCGTCACTGGTCACTGAAGAGCACCCCGGTCGCGTTTCTCGTTGCCGGCGCACTGGCGGGATCGCTGCCGCTCTTCCACGTTCACAGCCTGCTCGCGCTCGGGATCGTGACGCTGGCCTGGGCGATTCTCTTTCCCCGGCCGGCGTGGATCGGCTTCTTCGCGGTGATGTTCGTGCTCGCGGTGCCGCGCCTGCTGGTGGCGGTCCCCGGTGACCCGGGGGCACCACCGGAGCACCAGTATCCGCGCCTGATGTGGTGGTGGCTCTCCGGCCAGGACTTTCCGGCGTGGTTCTGGCTGAAGAACACGGGACTCTTCTTGCCGCTGCTTCTTACGGCACTGGTGAGTCCGCTGGTGCTGCGTGGACGCGCCCGGCTCCTGCTGGCGCCGTTTGTCCTCGTCTTTTTGGCCGGCAACCTGATCAAGTTCCAACCCTGGGACTGGGACAACACCAAGGTCCTCGTCTTCTGGTACCTCGGCAGCGCGGTTGCGGTGGGCGCCGTGCTGGCGCGGATCTTTCGCGCCAACATCGCCGGCGCGGTCGGTGCCACGGCGATCTGGCTGACGCTCGTGGCGTCGGGCGTGCTGTCGATGCTGCAGTACCTGCCGCCGCAGGGACCGAGCTATGTCTGGTTCAGCACCGATGAGGTGCGCCTGGCCGACCAGATCCGAAGCGCGACGCCACCGCATTCGGTCTTCGTGACCGGCGAGCAACCCAACAGCCCGGTCGCCGACCTGGCCGGCCGCGCGGTCTTGATGAGCTATCCCGGCTGGCTCTGGAGCTACGGAATCAACTACACGCAGCGGGAGGCCGACATCGCGCGCATCTACCGGGGCGATCCGGCCACCCTCGACCTGCTGCACCACTATCACGCCGACTATGTGCTCGTCGGGCCAAACGAGCTCACCATCCTGCACGCCAACGTCGACTATTTCAACGCCCAGTTCCCGGTGCTGCTGAAGACGGCGACCTATACGGTCTACCGCGTTCCCGCCGGGTAACATTGACCTCGTGCTGACCCGCTTTGCGATCCACGTCGCAGCCCTACTCTTCGTCTTCTACGTCATCTGGCATCTGCACGCGAGCGTGCTTGGCGCCGCGGTCGTCATGGCCCTGATCCTCGCCTTGATCAACGCCGTCATCCGACCGATCGTCCTGATCCTGACCCTGCCGGTGACGATCCTGACCCTTGGTCTCTTCGTCGTGGTCCTGAATGCGCTGCTTTTCGGGCTCTCCCTCGTCGTCCTGCAGGGGATCATGCACCTACACGTGGACGTCTCCTTCTTCCAGGTCCTGATCGGGTACGTCGTTTACGTCGTGATCAGCACCGTCCTGACGCATCTCGTTCGATAGTGAGCCCCCTGGGAATGCACTTCTTCAAGGCGGGACGGATGGTGATGGTCGGTGAGCTGATCGCGGGGCTCCCGGCCATACTGCAGTGCCTCCGTCTCCGGGCGGGCATCTCCGCCGCCGAGGCCTCGGGGATACTGGCTGTGACCGCGACCAACCGGCAACTCAGCATCCTCCGGCTCGACTTCGCGTCGGACGCGAGCGGCGCGACGGCGGCGCTGATTCGACGGCCGTCGGGAAGCAAGGGCTGGCCGCCTCCGATGCTTCCTGTCGGCTACCGAATCGCCGCGTAAGGACAGCGCCAAGCCGCCGGCCTATCCCAGTCGGATGAGGGCCACTCCCAGCACCACCATGACCGACCCCAGGACACGGGCCGCGGTCAGCTGCCGGCGGGCGACCCCAAGCGCGCCGGCCTGGTCGAGCAGGATGGAGGAGAGCATCTGTCCCGCCACCACCCCCGCCACGGTGACGCCCACCCCGAGCCGGCTGACGCCAGCGGCACTGGCGATCAGGTAGAGGAGACCCAGCAGCCCGACGACTCCGTAATAGCGCGGGAGCCCACGCACCAGGAACACGAGGGCGGCGGCGGACGCCACCGCAGCGACCGCCAGGAACAGCCGGCGGTGGGACTGCTGCTGGGTGGCGAGGATCGCGGTCAGACCAGCGAAGGTGCCCAGCAGCGAGACCTGCACGGCTAGAAGCAGACCTCGTCGCACCCGGATCGCGCCAAGCAACAGGGCCTGGAGTCCGAAGCCAATCCCGGCGGTGAAAATCATGGCAAGGACAGCCAGCGTCTCGACCATCAGCGCGTCTCCCGCCGCAGTATGAGGACGACACCGACGACGAGAAGGATCGCTCCGACAATGCGGACAGCATCGATCGGGACCCTGGCGAGGCCGAAAAGACCGAGCTGGTCCCAGACCAGCGAGATCGCCGTCTGCCCGGCCACCGCCCCGGTGAGCGCCGCGCTCGTGCCGAGCCGCGGCACGGCAAAGGCGAGCCCGGCCACCAGGATCAGCCCCAGCAAACCGGGGGCGTATGCGTACCAGGGGAGGCCCCCTCCGAACGCGAGGAGATAGCCGCCGCCGCCCACCGCGAGAACCGCGGCAATCATGAGGTTGGCGATCACGCCGGTTGAGCTCGCCGCCCGGATCGTTTGGTACGCGACCGGAAGAGCCAGCACCATGGCGGCCACCGAGATGTTCAGTCCCGCCGCTTTCAGCGGCCCTCCGTGCCGGCCGATCGCGCCGAGGAGCAACTGCTGCGTCCCGCTGTCGACGCCAAGCATCAGCACGAAAGCGAGCAGCGCGGCGCGGGCGATGGCGGCCTGCCGGCCGCTTCGTTGCATCGAGGGGATCATCGCATCTTCCGATCCGACTTTCTCGCCGCCAGCGTGACGCGATGTTCGAACGACGAGGTCAAAGGCTTCGGGCGGTCGCACGCGCCGGAAGTAATAGTTCTCCGCTTCGTCCCAACGCCCCGGGCCAGCAGCCACCGCTTGCGCCGCGTGGCCGTCGCTCCCGTGACGCCGGTGGCGCGAACTCGATTGAATGGCTGGCAGAGGTCCTGCTCAAAGAGGGACTTTGGCCTGTGTCACCGTGCTTCGACCACCCCTACCGTGGCAAGCATGGCGGTGACCAGCATTTTCATCCGTTACTACGTCGAACTGGAGCACCCGATGCCGGCGCTGGAGCGCGCCTTGCTCCAGGCTCCGACCTCATGGTTACCGGCTCTGGCTGAGAGCGCGGATGTGCGTGGCCAGCGCCTCCTGACGGAAGTGGGTTTCCGCTTTGAGGGCCGGCGGATCGTGAAGAAAGTCGCAGTCACGGTCGGCAACCCGGTCCGCACCTCGAGCCGAACCTTCGTGCCAATTGCTTGGCGAGCGACCGGAGTGGCCGGCTTCTTTCCGGTTCTCGACGGTGACCTCGAGGTCGCTCCTCTGAGTCCGGCCCGGACCCAGCTTGCCTTCAGCGGACAGTACCGTCCGCCCCTAGGACTGATCGGTCGAACAGTGGACCGGACGCTCTGTCCCGCATCGCGGAAGGCACGATCAAGGATTTCGTCGATCGAATCGCGGAGCGCCTGGATAGCCAATCATCGGGCGAAGCCGTGGCTGAGCCGGCAGCCCGGCCCGCCAGCGCCATGACGCCGGCGACGACATAGCCCTCGATTAGGGGGGCCCATAGTCCCAGCGCTGTCAGGGCCTTCGGTCCTAGAGCGCGAGCAACATCGGGAGCACTATGACATCGGCCTGATACCTAACCAAGAACTACCAAGACGAAGGGGAGACATCGAAATGGAAATGATCAGAAATTTGTTCAGGCGGAAACTCCGCAGCATTCTCACCATCAGCGGGATATTCATGGGAATCGTCGCGCTCACAACGATGGGAGTGATCGCCGAGCATTTCAATTCGCTCATCGGGGGAGGCGTTTCCTAGTCCACAACCAGATCAGCACAGAACTGACGAAC
>JALZAV010000093.1 GCA_030948145.1 Candidatus Dormiibacterota bacterium | reverse complement strand
CGGTGACGACGAGCGCCTGAACCGCAACAAGGAACTCGACAAGGAGGATGCCGACGGTGAGCCTGGCGTGCCCATGCTGCAAGAGCTCGCGCCAGCGCATGGGGGCGTCCATGCCGATATCGTGACGGATGCCGAGGTAGCCGACGGTCTGTTAGCGGTTGATGCCGCCCTGGATTGCCGGGTTGCCGAGCACCACGTTAATGCCACAGACCCACGCGATGGTCTGCGTTGCGGCGCCGCCGCCCGAGATGTGAAAGCTGGCGACCGTGACCTGGCCGAGGAATGACATTGTTGGGTTGCCATTGCTCGTCATCGTGAGTTTCGGCATGTAAAAGACACCGCTGATGCTGAAGTTCGTGCCCGGCGCAAAGTTGATCGACCCTGTGTAGCCGCTGGCGCCGTTGCCGCCGTAAAAGACGAAGTTATGCGTTCCCTGGGGGTCGCGTGGGCCGACGTAGCTCTGCGGGTGGAGGTCGTCGATCCCGTTCAGGCTCACCTTGCTGATGTCGATCGTGCCGGTGTCCGAGGAATCGAGCACGATCACGATTGCCCCCGCGGCATCCTCGGTACCGGGGCCTCCGGGTGCCGCGGTCACGTTCGTGAGCGCGCCAAAAGTCATCGCGCCGGCGTTATTGATCAACTTGTAGACGCCCGGGTTCAGCTTTCCGGGTGCTGAGGGGTAGACGCCATCATAGATACCGGGCTTCCAGTTGCCGCTGCCATCCTGCGCGTTCGCTGGGAAGCCCGCAGATTGAAACGGCACCGTCCCAGCCGGGACCCTGGGCGAGACGGTATCGAACGGGGTCGGCGCCGGCTGCGACCAGCGCTCGATGCCCACGCCACCGGTGGGCGGGCCGACCCAGGTCCACTGCTCGGCGTTCGTGGTGCCGCCATGATCGAGGTGGTTGGTGACGGTTGGATTGCACTGGGTTCCGTTCTGATCGATCTGGGTGGCATGCATCATGTAGGCGTGCGTCCCGTTGTTCGCGCCGAAGTCGGTTGCCGCATAGACGCTGGCGCCGAACTCCCGGACCGTGGCGCCACCGCCATTGTTCCCCATTTCACCGCTAACCGCGACGGCGCCATACGAGGGGGCGATCAGCGTCGGGCCCGGCGCCATGCTTCGGACGCTGTTCCCGGTTTGGATCGTCGAGCCTATGAGGCTCGCGAGGATCCCGGGCTCGGTGTGCTGGATTGACAGATCCATCTGCTTCGAGGCGGGATCGCCAATTGTAATCGTGTAAGTGCCGGTTGTATAGGTGCCGGCCGGGCACACGGTGATCGCCGTGCATGAGCCGAGTGGAAGGGTGAAGTTCAGTGGCTTCTGCAGGTACTGGAACGCGACGTAGTGTGCCGCGTTGGTGCTCGTGGCATACGAGACGGCACCGGCAAGCGCGGCCGAGTCCACATTGGCTTGCAGCATTCGGCGATCGGACATTGCGAGGCTGACGTCCAGCGCGAGGGCGCCCAGACCGAACAGCAGCATCGCCATCAAGGCCACTATGACGACCACCTGGCCTCGTTGTCCGCGGCGGGCGCCAGTTCTGCGGTGCATCGTGCTCAACGCTGGCACTACCGACTTACGATCGGAGCAGCGCTCCGCTCGTGTCACGCACCTGCGACGAAACCGTTGGACCACGGCGGCTAGAACTCCTCGCAGAGCATCGATGTGGAGGACGTCAGCGTCGGGCTCGGGCCAAATGGCGTAAAGGCCGCGAACTTGTATTTGACCGTCACCTGAACGAGGAAGCAGCCTTTGAACTTTGGAAAGGCCCACTCGGCCCTACGGGATCCGAGCTCACCGGGTTGCGGGTCGTGGCCCAGCCGGGCCTTCGCCGCCGCGCAGTCGGCATCGGTCGGGTCACCGGCGCCGGTGTCATCCGGGGCGATGCATACCGTCACATTGCCCGCGGTCGGGTTGGTGCAGGCGCTAGCCAGGGCCGTGTACAGGGTGACCGTCCCGCCCAGTGGTTGAACGACGTGGAGGACGGTTTCCTTGATCCTGGCGTCGGTCAGGCAGCCCGTCCCGGTGGCTCCCGAGGTGAAGCTGGTTCCCTGGCACGGCTGGCCATTACTCGCGTTCCAGGGCCCGTCGGCGGTCGAGGCATTCGCGACCGCCTGCCGGGCGCCCTGGCGGGCCGCATCGGCGACCGTGCTGTAGGCCTGGAGCAGCCGCATCGAGTCGATCAGGCCGACAAGGATGAAGAAGAGTAGCGGCGCGAGCAGCGCAAACTCCACCATCCCCTGTCCTCTGGCCGAGCGCCGTCTCATCTCAGTACTGCGCCCGTGCGTAGAGGTCGGCTTTGATCGGGAGCGGCGACGCGACGAAGTTGCCGAGGAAGGGCGTGATCAGGGGCATCGGGTAGTTGATCGTGATTTCGATCGCGGCGGCCCCCGTGTTCGTTGGGTCCGTGCTCGTCGCGGTGGTATTGGTAAGGGCCAGGTTCGAGGCGCAGTGCCAGGTCACCGTCATGGTCGCGCCCGAGATGCTGGTGCCGGCGGGCGTGCCGGTCGAGGTGCTCTCCAAAGACGCCTCGTTGCCGATGGTCGCCAGCGGATTCGCGGAGGCCGGCGGCAGCGTCGTGGTCGAGGTGGCACTGGCGCCTCCCCCGGCGCAGGCCGTGTCACCGGTTGCCTGCTGGGGCTGCAGCACGGCGATGCGCATCGCCTGGCGAGCAGCATTCGCAACCGCCTCGCGATAGTAATAGCCACGCCCGATGTCGGCAATGCCGAGACCGAGGATCAGGATCACAGGCAAAGCCAGGGCAAGCTCGGCCAGGGATTGCCCTCTATGGCGGCAGTTCATGCGAATCCTATTCATATATATCGGCAGCCGCTTCGCGGCGAATTTCAACGTCTCAGGCGTAACTTACGGCCGAGCTTGCTTCCGCTGATCTCGCGTAGTCCTTCATACGGTTGTGACCAGACCGTGCTCACTCTTCGTGGGACGATTGCGCCGGACACGATTTGGTCACATTTCGGCAACAGCCTCCGAGCGACCGCCGTCGCAACAGTCGGCGTAGCCGCGGCGCTCTAAGGTTTCGGACGTGGCCGCAGTTACTCCCAGCGTGAGGCGGAGCCGGGGACAGAGCATGGTCGAATTTGCGCTCGTTGCGCCGATCTTGCTCATGATGCTGCTCCTGATGATCGATTTCGGGCGGCTCGTCTACACCTACGCCGCCATCTCCTGGGCGGCCCGCGAGGGCGCCCGCATGGCCACCATGGCGACCAGCCAGAGTTCCGATTGCGCCATCCTCCGCCGAGTCGAAGACGTGGGGCGCGGATTTCCCATCACTCCGGACGCCGGATCAAAGGCTCCAAACAACGACCCCAACACCGCCGGGTCGGGAAATAATCCGACCCCGCCAGGCTCAATTCCGCCCGGCCTCGGTTACGTGTATATATGGCCCGCGGTTGCCACGGCCTCGCCAATCGACGCGAACTGCAATGGGCAGCCGCGAAATGTGACCGGCAGCTCCCAGACGGTTGCGGTGCAGATCCAATACAAGTATCAGCCGCTCATACCGTTATTCAGTGAGTTCATCCCGAACATCACGCTCAACACGATCAGCGTCGTTCGGACGGAGTACTGATGAGAACCTTCATGGGCTTCCCCCACTCGAAGCCCAGCCGGGCGCAGAGCCTGATCATCGTTGCCCTGATGTTCGTGGTCCTGTTCGGCTTTGCCGGCCTGGCGCTTGATGCGGGACACCTGTTCCTCGTCCATCGGAATGCGCAGAACGCCGCAGACGCCGCCGCACTGGCTGCGGGTAAGCGCTTGCTCGGAAGCAACCACACCGCCCCACCGGTCTCGTCAGCGGACGCGCCGGTGAAGACGGCCCTCGACATCGCGGCGACCAACGGATTCCCGACAGGTCTGATGGGTTGCCAGGGGACGGTGAGCGGCACCCCCAGCCGGTTCCATACGAGCTGGTTTGACACCAGTACGGGAACCTGCGCCGCCCCGGCCGGATTCACGAACATGGTGGAGGTGTACTCTCCGCCCCGGACGCTCGTGTCTCAGTGCGTCAGCAAGCCCTACAACTGCATCGAGGTCGTGATCACGCAACGGGTGCAGAACTTCCTGATGGGCGCGCTCGGACAGCCGATCAGCGTCGTCAGCACCTCCGCGAGCGTCTACGCCGATCCCGCAGCCGGGACCGCGGACCGCCCGGCGCTCGCCTATGCGCTCTACCTCTACGAGCCGACCTGGAACAACTGCACGGGCCCCCTGACGTGTCTCAAGCCGGGGGTCATTCCGACGCGCACAGGCCTTGCCTGCGGCGTCAACGCCTGCCCGACGTTCTGGACCCTCCCGAACTCCAACCCCCAGATCCGGGGCGTCAACGGCAGCATCCTGTCCACCCCAGCCGACACGACCGCCGTGGAATCAAACGGCGACATGCTGATCCAGGCACCCACCACGTTCTGCGATCCGAACGGCGGCGCAAACTGCCCGGCGAACGGGCTCACCGGTGCGAAGGGATTCGCGCTCAATACGGGCGCGGCCCTCTACTGTAGCGGCTTCGCTGCAGGGGCCGTTAATGCCCCGACGAACTGTACGACGGGCGGCCCCGGCGGCGTCGGCCTGGGCACCGTCTACGGGAACGAGACAAACTTCTTCTCGACAAACTGGCCTGTCACGGCCGATACGAGTGGCCTGCCGTCCTGCGGCGTACTGGTGCTGAACGGCGAATCCGTCGCCTCGCACTATGCCGCCGGTACGCCCTGCGCCCCGACGGCAGGCGCTCCTTACACGATCCACTATGGGCACTACGACTCTATCGTGATCAACCACGGCTTCTACGTGTTTGGTAGCGGCCTCTACTCCATCACGGGAAGAGCCCCGGTGAATACGAATCTGACCGGTACTGCAAACGGCATCGACCACAGCCGTGAGACTGCGGCCAATGACTGGGACCTCTGTAACCCCGGCACCGTAACCGGATGCACCCTCACTGCGGGCGTCTGGATCGGACATGGCACGCTGAACTATGGCCCATTCGTTGCCCCCACCGCCGGTGCCAGCTGCACCCCGGTGCCCACCGACGGCGGTGGCGGGGATCTCACCGCGGTAGTTGGCGCCGGGGTGACGTTTGTCCTCGGTCCAAGTGCCGGTGGCTTCGTCTCGACCCGTGAGGTCGACTACATCAGCATCGTTGGCCCTGGCCTGGGTGCGCAACCGGCGGTCAAGGGCGCGCCGATCCTGATCGATCTGCAGAACGACAACTTCATCCATCTCGACGGGAATAACCTGGGGTTCATCCCGAGCAACTACAAGGGCATCATCTACCAGGACATGAACCGCAGCGCGGGCGGTGTCGAGATCGACCCTGGGATGGGAGGTAGCTTGGCCGCCCTCACGGGTCAGGTCTACGCCTACAGCTTCGCGACCTTTGGAAGGCCCGGCGTTGCCGTGGACTTCACCGGCCAGTACGGCGGCACCGCGACCACGCCGACCGTCAGCGGCGGCGATGACGACCAGCAAGGCGGTGGCAATGGTGGCGGCGGCGGCGGTGGCGCCGCCGGCGGCGGGACGCAGGAACCGCAGATCCTCGTCAACGCGACGCTGCAGCCGGCCCCTGGCCGCGCGGGCTACGAGCAGATCGTCATGACGTATGCCGACGAGTGGAAGCTCGACGCCTACTCGGCTTACGTGACGATCAATGGCGGCCAGCCGATCTTCTTCTCGCAAGGGATCTGGAGCCCGGTCCCGCCGGCAGGGTCGCCGCTTCCGCCCGCGAACAACAACCCTGGAGACGCCTTTCCGGCAAATGCTGGGCCGGACCCACTGGGCAAGTACACCAAGCCGTCGTCGACCGACTGGGTCTTGAATTTCCCCGCGCCCGGCTCGGAGACCTTTGAGGTCAAAGGCGACTGGGTCTGGGGCCATCAGCAGCAGATCTCCGGAGCGAGCACGGGCAACTACACCGCAACGCTGACGTATACCTTCCCGACCCCGGCCGGGACCACCGTCACCATCAGCATGTTCATGACCGACGGCGACCGCTGCGGTGACTACGCGACGAGCACCTGGACCTTCAACAACGTGACGGCGCCCAACCCTGGTGCGCAGGTTGCCGGAACCGTCCACCTGGTTAACTGATGCAGGGAACAAGACGCCGTCGAAGCCGCGGCCAGGCCGTCACGGAGCTCGTGCTTGTGATCCCCATCCTGGCGTGGTTGATGCTGGGCGCGGCCGACATGGGACGGGCGTACTACCTGAGCGTGGAGATTTCCGGATCGGCCCGGGCAGGACTGCGCGCCGGAATCACCGGCGGGCAGCAGGACATCGGGCTGGCGCTACGCAGCGAGCCGAACTCAGCCATTCCGAACTCGGCCGCTGCCTGGGGCAGCTACGCCACCGCCAACTGCACAGCAAGCGTCCAAACCTGCGGCAGCACGAGCGGGTGCCGGCCGAGCGACTTCACCGGCAACCAGACGGCCTGTTTTGCCGTCCGAACCGGGACCTATGCGGCCGGCGGATGCACCTTTCCAGTGGCAGGAGGGTGGAACACGAGGCCGGCGAGCAACTCGGATGGCTGTTTGGGCGTTCGTGTCGTCTACAAGTTCCAACCCGCCACGCCGCTGATTGCGCAGCTTGCCGGGGGTTCGGGTGGCTATTTCTACCTGACCGCTGACAACGACAGTCTCGAGCTTTACTGACGCCCCGTCCCGTGGCGGGTCCCGGAAACTAGAATGACAGGGCACTCGCAATGCCCTATCAAACGCTGTATCTCAAGTACCGGTCGCAGCACTTTGGCGACCTGGTCGGACAGGATGCGATCGCCCAGACGCTCAAGAACGCCGTGGAACAGGGGCGAGTCGCCCACGCCTACCTGTTCTCGGGCGTCCGGGGCACCGGGAAGACGTCGACCGCCCGGATCCTGGCGAAGGCGATCAACTGTTTGGACCGCAAGGGAGCGGAGCCGTGCCGCGTGTGCGCGAATTGCGTCGAGATCGGCACCGGCGCGGCGGTCGACCTGATCGAGATCGACGCCGCCTCGAACCGCGGGATCGACGAGATCCGCGACCTGCGCGAGCGGGTGAAGTACCTGCCGGCAAGCCTGAAGGTGAAGGTCTACATCATCGACGAGGCCCATATGCTGACGACGGAGGCGTTCAACGCCCTGCTGAAGACACTCGAGGAGCCGCCGGCGCATGTGACCTTCGTGCTGGCAACCACCGAGCCGCACAAGATTCCGTTGACCGTTGCCTCGCGGTGTCAACGATTTGACTTCCGCCGGATCGAGACCGGCGCGGTGGCGGCCCACCTGGCGTCGATCGTGTCGTCGGAGAATGTGAACGTTGACCC